>JAKAHF010000202.1 GCA_021815245.1 Actinomycetes bacterium | reverse complement strand
GGCATCGAGCGAGCCGCCCAGGAGGCGGACAAGGCCTTCGAGAAGGGCAAGGCCAAGGTCGGGGAGCTTCAGATCGAGATGCAGATGGACGGGCTTGCCAAGAAGCTCGGCTATCTCGTTTTCGATTTCTACCGTGGTCGCGAAGTCGACCAGGTGCTGCGCCAGAAGTACCTCGACGACATGGCTCAGCTCGAAGAGCAGCTCATGCAGTCGAGAGCGGCCGCCCAAGCCAAGCGCGAAGCCGAAGCTGAAGCCAGGGCCGAGAAGGCTCGGGCTGCCGGCGGCTGGCCCGGCCCCGGAGCTCCCACGGGAGCCGACGCTGCGAGTAGAGCCGACGCCGCTGCGTCCGGCAACGATGTTCCCCCAGCCGCGGAATAGGACGAGAACGTGCCCGAAAACGTGACCCAACTCACCCGCCAGGAGTTCCTGGCCCTCCTTTGGGGCGACCCCTATCTGAAGAGCCGTCTTGCCTCGGGCGAGCGGATGCGGGTCGAGACTCCCTTCGTATACCCCGCGCGGATGGGACCAGTGATCGTCAACCTTGGACCCCGGCCCCCAATGGACCTCGACCCCGAGCCCGAGCCCGACCCCAGCGAGCTGACTCTCGAGACCGAATTCGACGGCACACCCGTGCAGTCCAACGCCCGCTCGGCGGCCGCGGCTCCCGTGCCGCCCCCTCCCGGTGCGATCCGTCTCGACGACGGTGGGCTACTCGTGAAGACCCTCGCGCTTCAAGGCATGGAGCTCGAAGTCGACATGATCATGAGCAAGACCGTGTTTCACGCGGTACGGGGGCAAGAAGGAGCCGGTCTCAAGGGTAGTGTCATCTACCTCGACTCGTCGGCGGACACCGTCGACGTCGACATGTGGCGCTTTCTTCAGGTGATGGGCGAAGTCATCGGTCTGCGCCACGGCAAGTACAAGGACGCGCTCATTCAGCTCGAGAAGCGCAAAGACGCTGAGGCCGGAGTTCTCGGCTGGCGACCGACGTAGACCCGCCGACCCGCGATCAGAGAGCCGCGGGGCTTATCCTGTCGGTCAGAGCCAGCTTGACGATGTCGAACTCGTCGGGCGAGACGGTCGAGGCGTTGAGCTGCGACAGGGCATCGAGCATCCAAGCGAAGCCTTCTTCCACGGCCAGCGTGAGGTAGAGCAGCTGGGCCTTGTCGAGGATCGCCGCCTGCTCGAAGTCGCAATCGGGGCACCAGAGCCTGACACTCCACATCTCCGTTTCTTCGGGCTCCCAATCGCGCGCTTGCACCAGGGGCGAAGCGCAGCAGCGGCAGAAGATGTTCGGCGCCACGTTCTTGGTCGTGTTGTTCGGTTCGATCATCACACGACCAATATCGACCGATGATGCCTCGGGGTTTAGCGCTCCGGCTTCCTAGCGCGACCTAGAGTGAGCCGGATCCATATGGGCCCGCATCTCGAGTCGGGGACCCGCCACGCGGCAGGCCCCTGGGACGGCCTGGCTCTAGCCGATCAGCGTATTGGCGAAAACGAGCCAGGCCAGGAGTGACTTGGCCGTCAGGCTGAGCACGATGTAGGTCTTCTCGCCGAACAAGTAATCACGCCACCGTCCGACCTTCTTGTACTGCAGCACCATGTTGACGGCGAAGCAGTTGAAGAGCACGAAGTAGGTGACGAGGATGGCGTATACGAAACCGGGCGGCTGCGCTCCGTCGAGACCGGGATTGACCAGGTAGACAAAGATCGCGATCCACGGGACGAGGCCGGCGAAACTCCCGAACCAGAACGCCAGCCACTTCGGTTTTCCGGGATTCTCGTACTTCTCCATGAGCAGCCCGAACAGGATCATCGACGCGTTGACGCCGAATATCGCGAGGATGGCGGCGATATCGCTGATGCCGCAGATGAGGCCGATGAGCACGATCATGAGCGACGAGGTCACCGAGTACTCGACCCAGCGCCCGTAGTTGCGGTTCGAGCGCAAATTGCCCTTGTACCAGCTGAAGATGCCGGGCGAGGCGATCAGTAGCAGTGCCAGTGCCGAGAGCGCCATGAAGGCGAACACTCCCCATGCGAGGGGGAAGGTGCCGACACGAGTCAGCGCAGATTCCGTGCCGGGAGGGCCCGTCATGTAGGTCGCCGTGACAGGCAGCCCGAAGTCGTTGGCGAGCACGGCGATGACGACGGCCTCTGCCGCCAAGATCAATCCGACCCCCGCGTTCCACCAGCGGAGGTTGGTGAAGCGTGCCTCGGCACTCTGGTCCGCCGGGCGCTTCGAACGCGACTTTCGGTCACTCATCTTCGCTCCCTTCTTCGGCTTGCTGTCATCCGAATTGTACGCACCGCATCGACATCGAGGCCAGCTCTATGCCGGTGTAGGGGAAGCGTACCTCATCCTCGGGGCCGGCCATGGCAGTCGGGTAGAGCAGCGGCAGATAATGCTCGTTGGTCGAGAAGGCCATGCGGGCGCTTCGGCCGGCCGTTTCGTAGTGAACGAGCGCCGACCGATCGCCGGTCGTCAACACGTCGGCGACCCACGTATCGAACTCGACGGCCCACGGCTGCGGCACGGCATCGGGATCCCAGTCGATGGCGGCGAAGCTGTGCACGATGTTGCCGCTGCCTACGACCAACACCCCGTGGTCGCGGAGCGGGGCGAGACGGCGTCCGAGGTCCCAGTGGCTCTGGGGAGGCGCGGTCACATCGAGCGACAGTTCCAGGACCGGCACACTCGCGTCGGGCCACATGTGCCGCAAGACGGCCCACGAAGCGTGGTCGAGACCCCACCGGTCGTCGGGCACCACCTCCGGAACCAACCGCCGCACGAGGCTCGCTATCGCCGGCGCCCCGGGAGCCGGATACTCCACTTGATAGAGGGGCTCGGGAAAGCCTCCGAAGTCATGGATCGTGCGGGGCTTGGGTGCGGTGAGCACCCGGGTGCCCTGGGTCAGCCAGTGGGCAGAGACGACCATGACCGCATCGGGCCGGGGCAACTCGGCCGCCAGCCGGGCAAGCGCCCGTGTGAACGCGTTGTCGGCGATGGCGTTCAGAGGGCTGCCATGCCCCAGGAAGAGCGCGGGCAGGCGGCTGTCGCTCATCGCGTGGTCATCATGTCAGGATCTCACTCACCGCGCCGGAGAAGAGCTGTGTATGCAGTTCGATGTCTGCCGGCGAATGGCTTGAGGAGAGAAGAGCCATGTTGTGGAACGGCGTCATGAGTACGCCGCGGTTGAGCATGTAGAGGTGGAACCACGCTTCCAGTTCGGGGTCTACGGCGGCGGCCGCCTGTGCGCCGTTGCGCGGCGGTTCGCAGAACCAGTACTCGGCCCGGCAGCCCAGGCGCTGGACGGTCCACGGCAGGCCTTTCTCGGCGATGACGCCGGCCACTCCCGCCGCCCACCGTTCCGCCAACGGGATGGCGATGGCGAAGTCCTCGTCGCGCAGGGCGTAGCCGAGCGCGGAACGCATGGCCGCCGCCGCGAGGGCGTTGCCGGCCAGAGTGCCACCGATGCCGCTCACATCGACTCCCTCGCTGTTGAAGAACTCGTCGATGCGCGCGCCCAATTCGGCCGAGAGGCCGTAGGCGGCCGTGGGCACGCCCCCGCCGATGGGCTTGCCGATGGTCAGCATGTCGGGCTCCAATCCCCAGGCGGCGGTCGCCCCACCCGGGCCGGCACAGATCGTGTGCGTCTCGTCGATGACGAGCAGGGTGCCCGTTTCGCGGGTGATGCGGCGCAGCTCCTCGTGGTACCCGGGATCGGGCAGAACGATGCCGATGTTGGTGAGGGCCGGCTCGGCCAAGACGCAGGCGACGTCGCCCGGGGCGAGCGCGGCCTCGAGGGCCGCGAGATCGTTGAACTCCACGACCTTCGTCGTCAACGACGGATGAACCTGGGCGCCGATGTTCGACGGGCGCAGCTCGGTGCTGCCGTCGGGGGCCAGCGTCGCCAGAGTCTCGTCGACCGTGCCGTGATAGCACCAGTCGAAGACCAGGATCTTCGGACGGCCCGTGACGTAGCGGGCGATGCGAAGGACGAAGCGGTTGGCGTCGGTCGCGGTGAGGGCGAATTGCCACAACGGGAGTCCGAAGCGGCGTTCGAGCTCGGCGCCGACCCAGATGCAGTCCTCGGAAGGCAGCATGGTGGTGATGCCCCGAGCCGCCCGCTGGGCGACGGTCTCGGTTATGAAAGGCCGGGCGTGACCGGTCATGGCGCCGGTGTCGCCCAGGGCGAAGTCGACATACTCGATGCCGTCGACGTCGATCACGCGGGCGCCCTGGGCTTCTGCGAAGAAGATGGGAAACGACCCCGGCCAGCGGGTCATCCACGCCATGGGAACGCCCGTGAGCAGGTTCTTGCGGGCCGTGGCGCTGAGGGCCGCCGAGCCCGGATGGCCGCGGACGAACTCGTCTCGTTCGCGGTGAAGCGCCTGTTCGAGCCGCGTCCTGTCGAGCGCCGGCATATGCCCTCCTTTGGGTCGATGCGCTTCAAGGGTAGCGAAGGCGGCGGCGACCTGCAAACGCCGTCTTTGGGTCTCCATCGGCGTTCCGAATCACCCACGCGTGGTAGCATCCTTCGCACAGTTCGACCGCGATGTGCATTCCTGCGAGGGGACGGCGATGGCCCTGCAACCTGACCAAATCACACCCTGGATCGGCCGGGAGCTCTTCGACGCCGACAACGACAAGATCGGCACCATCGTACGGCTGGGCTATCCGCGCCGGAGGTTCGGTTCGGCTTGGCTGCTCGTCGAGATCGCCTCAGGCGGCACGGTGCTCGTGCCCGCCGACCAGATCAAGAGCTCCGACGATCGTCTGGTCCTGCCGTACCCCAAGCGCTACGTCGAGACGGCCCCTACCGTCGAAGAAGACGAGCAACTCATACGAGCCTCCGAGCGACGCCTTCGTCTTCACTGGGGCATGGATTTCATGGTGCCCGGCACCGCCTGCTACGGGTGCGGTCTCTGCCGCGCCAACAAGCGCTATCAGCGCATGGCTTCCAGTTGAAGCTCGCCGAGAGCCTCCTCAACGGCGTTGAGTATCGTCTTGTCGCTCACCCCCAGCAACCTGGCTTGGGCCACGAACGCCGCGGCTTGCGATGCGAGCGACCCCTGCTGTTCGGCGGGTGATAGCGCGGGTGGCGTCTTGGCCACCGCCGTACCTCCGCCACGGCGGCTTGTGACGAAGCCCCCCGCCTCCAACTCCGCATAGGCCCGCATGACGGTCCCTGTCGCGACACCCAGGTCGGCGGCGAGTTGCCGTACCGATGGCAGCCGCACGCCCGGTTGCAGGGCGCCGAAGGATATCGCCGTCATCAACTGGCGGTGCAACTGCTCGTAGGGGGGCGTGGGATCGCGCGCATCGATCTTGAGGGCGACGCTCATGCCGTCCTGACCGTTCCTCCGCTCGGCACCAGTATCAGCACGGTGCACCAGGCGGTGACTACGAGCGCGCACAGCGCGAGCGCTCCCGCC
>JAKAHF010000201.1 GCA_021815245.1 Actinomycetes bacterium | reverse complement strand
GTAAATGGGACCGCGCCCGGCCTTGACTTCCTCGTGCATGGCGCGAATCACCCGCGGATCGAAGGTAAAGACCGGGGGCATGCCGTCCCGGAGTTCCGGATAGTACTTGCCCATGATCCTCTCGCCCGGTGCGTTCTCGAGGTACCGGTAGAAGTGGATGCCCATGAGCTCTTTGCCGAGAATCTTGATGCCCCAGACCCACATGCTGTTGAACTCAGCGTTGGTGAGCTGTGCACCCGCCCGGTAACCCATGGCAGGGCCTTCGCCCAACACCGACGCGTAGGTCTTCTCGTGCATGTAGCCACAGTTGCCGGTGGCGCAGATCGTCGCCTTGGCGTTGAAGAGGTAGACGCGCCCGTCGACCAGGCCAATCGCTGCCGCGCCGACCACCTGGTCGCCGTTCTTGAGCAGGTCGACGACAAAGATCTTATCCATCATCTTGATGCCGCGCGCCTTGGCCGTCTTGGTCAATGCCACCAACGACTTGGGGGAGTCGAACAAAGTGACGTTGGTCGGCCCCCAGTTGAGAATGTCGATCTCGCCGTCCTTCTTGAGGAAGGTGAGACCCATGTCGGCCAGTTCGTGGGTCGACTGGTGCATGCGGCTGCCGAACCGGTAGGTCCACTCCTGGTTGTTGAAGAAGTGGCTGTCGCGAGTCACCTTCTCGAACCAGGAATCGACCCTCTCGGGGTAGACATACGCGAGGATGCCACCGCCGATAGGCACCTGCCCGGCGTACCCGATGCCGCACTTGTCGACCATGAGCACGTCGGCGCCGCTCTCCCTCGCTTTGAGCGCGGCGCATATGCCTGCACCGCCTCCGCCGAGCACGAGCACGTCGGTGGTGATGACCGTGGGCGTGACTGTTGCTGTGGTCATTCCGTCACCCCTTCCTAGTACGGCGAGACCATCTCGCCCCGAGCCCGCTCGGGTGAGATGTCTATGCAGCCTTCACAACAAAACGACTCGCATCCCCAGCAGGCGACGCAGTCGAGCGGATAGGCGACGACGGCCTTGCCGTCGGTCTCGTCGAGACGGAACACGTCCATCGGGCAGGCGGCCACGCAGTTGCCGCACCCCGAGCAAAGGTCCCGGTCAAAGTTGCGAACTGCCATTCTTGGGCTCCTCTATCCTCTAGAAAGTCGCGAGCTTGATCCACTGGCCGACCATGTAGCTGCACGTGTCGGAGGCCAAGAAGGCCACCGCCGGCGCCACGTCCTCCGGCGCGCAGAGCCGCTTGAGCGCCGACATGCGCTTGAACCCCTCGCGGTGCTCGTCGGTGGTGGTCTTGTTCAGCCCCGTCGCGCCGAGACCGGGGGTGATGCCGTTGACGATGATGCCCATGCCGGCCACTTCGAGCGCCAGCGCATGCGTCCAGGCTTCGACGCCCGCCTTGGCCGCGCCGTACGTCGACACCGTGGGAATGCCCTGCCCGCCCGACGTATTGACGATGCGGCCGTACCCGTTCTGCGCCATGAACGGGATCACCGCCTGGGCGACATTCATCTGGCCGTACAGGTTCACGCCGATGTCGAGGTCCCAGTCGGCCTTGGTCTTCATCATGAAAGGCTTGTCGGGGCTACTGGTGCCGGCATTGTTGACCAGGATGTCGATGCGGCCGAACTTCGCCACGACCGCCTGCGCCATGGCGTCGACCGAGGCCCGGTCGGCCACGTCGACACCAACGCCGAGGGCCTGCCGCCCCAGCTTCTCAACCGCCGCGGCGGCTTCTTCAGCCCAGGCAGCGTCGAGGTCGGCGCACGCCACATGGCAGCCCTCCTCGGCCAGCGTCAGGGCGATGGCCCGGCCGTAGCCGATGGGACTGCCGCTACCGGTTACCAGCGCAATCTTGTCCGTCAGTTTCAGGTCCACTGTGTCTCCTCTGTCCGACTTCCGACGAACCCGGCTCTCAAGGTCTGCTGCGCGCTCACGGTTTGGGGTGCTCGCCCGGCTTCATGTACTCAGGCGTGAAAGCTACGTTCATGAACACCACAGGCGACCTGACCACCTTGAAGTCGAGCGGCCCGTGCAGCATGCCGGCCGGTACGTAGATGACGGTCGGCTTGGTGATGAGGTGCGGCTCAAGCTCTTCGCCGAGCGTCAGCTCCACCTCGGCGGGAAACTCGGCCACGTTGCCGCCATCGGCGTTGAAGAAGTGCAGAAACTGGTCGAACTCGTGCGTGTGCGGATCGCGGACCATGAGGAAGGGCTCGGTCACGTAGTTCCACGTGTTGGAGTAGTTCTTCTCGCCCACGTGGTTGCGGGCGTAGTAGACCATGCGATCGCCGAACTTGCCCGGCACGACAGCGTCTGTGTAGAACAACTCGTCGTACTTGCCGCCCATCCGCTCCTCCTCCTTGCCGCCGACACTACCCGCCATGACCTCAGTACTTGCCGAACTCCCGGGTGGCATCCGCCCAGGCATGCACGAACTCAGGATCGCTCCCCGCCATCTCGCCCACCGCGGTGCACATCATGAAGCCGCCGCCCTTGCCGACGACCTCGCAGACGCGCTGCGTGCGCTCGCGGATGGCTTCCACCGGACCGGCCTTGAGCAGAGAGTTGGGCATGCCACCGACGATGCACATGGTGTCGCCCAGCACCTCTTTGACCTTGAAGATGTCGCTCGATTGGAACCACCCGACGGTCTTGCCCTTGGGAAGTTCGGCGAGATACTCGAGACGTTGATCCCAGCAGCCCTCGTAGAAGACGACCGGGGTTATGCCGCTGTCGACCAACTGTTCGAGGGTCTCCTTGAGCTGCTTCCAGTACATGTTCTCGAACTGCTTCAAAGACATGAAACCGTCGGAACCTCGATGGAGCGGCAGGAAGGCGCGCGTGGCGCCCATCATCTTGGCTGAAGCCACGGCATGCTCGAGTTGCACGCGGGCGACTTTGTCTTGGGCGACGAGCAGCTTCTCGGGCTGCCGCATCATGTCGAGCATGATGCCCCGCATGCCCCGCAGCGCGTCAGACATCATGTCGAACGGAGCAGTCAAGACCGGGCCAGCCAAGAAGCCGTCGGACCAGCCGAGCTCGGCCATGCGGCGATGGTTCTTCACCGCGCGTTCGATGCCGCGCGCGACGGCCTGCACTGCCTCACCGAACGTCTTCAGCGACTCGGCCATCGCCGGCGAGGCAAGCGGGCTCATGTTGTTCAGAAAGTAGCTGCCCGACACGAAGAGGCTGAGCGGAGGCAACGCCGAGAACGGCTCCAACGCCGAGAATGCCCGTGGCAGGTAGGTGCGTAGCACCCAGCCGGTCGGGTCGTCGATGAAGGCGTCATACTCATCTGCCTTCATGAACTCGCTCTCGACGAACTGGTATTGCGAATCGACGCTCACGCCGTGTCCGGGCCAGACCGTCATGCGGTCGCCCAAGATCAGGTGCGGTAGGGGGTCGGCGGGCACCGGTCCGTGGATGGAATCGGGCTGGAATTCGAAGGCCGCCTTCTCGAGAAGCTCCTGAGCCACCTCGGGATTCTCAAGCAGCTCTTGCTTGGTGACGCCGCCGAGGTCGGCCAGCATGTACCCCATCGACATGATCAGCGGGATCGTATCGGGTTGTTTCAGCTCCATCGCATCGCGTATGCGCTGCGCCCTCTCCGCCCCGGGGGCGTGCGGCGTCTTGGCCGAGTCCATCGAGACCGCGGACATGTCGTAGCGCTCCTTCCGGCCCCGGCGGCTCCAGGGCCCCATCACGGTAGGTGTTTCGCCGAATTGCTAGTAGCGCGCACTAGTAGTGCTCACTACTGTAGAGGCAAGAGCGCGCAAAAGAAAGGGGGGTGAAGCAACATTGTGCGTGGGCGTGCGAAAGATCCGGCACCGGACCCGGCCGTAGAGGCGGGGCGGCGGGTCAGCTGCCGATCAGCTGAGGGGCGGCTTCGGCCGACGCGGGCTCAGGCGTGCGCACGGGAGCGAGGTCGTCGAGGATCGATTCGAACCTTCTGGTGGAAAACCCGGTCAGCACCTCGCTCTCGAGGCCGTGCAGCCGAGCCATGGCCTCGAGCCAGTACACGCTCTGGATGCGCCAAGCGATCTCCCACGAGTCGACATCGGGCCGAACGGAACCCTCCACCTTGCCCTGATCGACGACTATGGCCAAGTGGCGGACGTCGTCGAGTTGCAGGTCGCGTATGTGACCGCTCAACTCGTCGCCCGCGTGAGAAACGGCCAATTCGGTGATGAATCGCACTACTCGGGTGTTGCGGATGCCGATGGTGTGCGACTCGCAGACCTTCCTCAGAAAGTCCATCGCGTCGATGGCCTCGAACGACTCGAGTTCGTCGTGCCGTTGCTGCCAGATCCTGTCGGCAGCGGCAAGCAGCATCTCCCTGCGATTGCGGAACGTACGATACAAAGTCGGCTCGGAGACCCCGACTGTGCTCGCGATGCGGGCGGTGGTCGCGCCCTGGACGCCGTGCTTGCCGACGATGGTGATGACGGCGTCGACGATGCGCCGCCTTTTCTCGTCGTCGGTCATCCGTTTCCAGAGAGTGGAAAGCGGCCTGCGTGCGTGTTCCTTTGAAGGAGTGTTCATGGTCCTAGGTAAGCACACCCAGCTTGCATTTACTAGTAGCGTATGCTAGTAGTGCTCGCTAGTAGGGGTCACTATTCTGGGCGTGCAAGGGAGTGGTATTTGTCCCATTCTGGGGCAACATTCTGGTGTCTTTCTTGCCCAAGTGTGAAAGACGGTCCCTCCGCAAAGCCGGAGCTTCGTCCTGCGTCAGCAGGAAGCCCACCAAGCTCCGACCGGGCGGTGGGGCATGTCACGTCCCCGTGTCCGTTGTCAAGGAGGAAGGAGGAGAAGGAGAGCGGCACCGACTCGTATTCTGACGTGATAGAGAATGCGCTGACTCCAGGCGAATCAAGGATTATGGGGGCTTTTTTATGAAGAAGCTACTTTTTGTGGGCGTATGCCTTGTCCTGGCACTTTCTATCCTGACGGCCGCGTGTGGTGAAGAGACGACCACCACCACCGCTGCGCCTCAGAGCACCACTACAGCCGCACCTCAGACGACTACTACCGCCGCACCGTCCACCGACACCACGTCGGCCCCGACGACGGCTACCACCGCTGCCGCCGTTGAGCCTATCGAACTGACCATGGTCAGCTTCATCCCCGACATCCCGCCGGGTGGCAACTGGGCCCAGGACTTCATCGCGAAGGTCGTCGAGTACTCCGGTGGAGCCATGACGATCAAGCTGAGCGGGCCTGAAGCTATCCCGGCTCCCGACCAGGTTTCCGCCGTGCAGAAGGGTACCGTTGACCTCGCCAGCGTGCTCAGCCCGTTCGCCGACACTCTCGTTCCGGGTTCGAGCGCTCTCGGTCGCGCCGAGTACAACCCGATGGAACTACGCGCCAAGGCCAATGAGGACGGCGCCTTCAAATACTACGTCGATGGCTTCGCCGCCAACGGCATCGTGTACCTCGGAGCCTCGGTCTCGTCC
>JAKAHF010000200.1 GCA_021815245.1 Actinomycetes bacterium | reverse complement strand
ACAACGGTGCACCCCGGATCGAACCCAAATGCGGGAATGTGCTCGCACATTCCCTTGAGGATCGCGCCGATCTCCTCCGGGAACATGTCCAGCATCCGCGTATTGGGCCACGACAGTGTAATGGCACTATCGTCCTTCTCCAGACCCCAGTACTGGTGGAGCGGCTCCCATGGGGACTCCTCCTCGTTCTCGGCTATGCACATGCCGAAGTGGCCCTCATGACCGAAGAGGCCCATGTCTTCGCGGCCGCGCTTGATGCCGGCGAAGTTCATGATCATGAGACCGAAGGCGTTGGCGATGGCGGCGTTGCCCTTCTTGTACGGGCTGAAGAGGCTCCGCCGGTTGGAGAGGTTCAGGTCGTTCCGAACCGGGCCGTTCACGATCATGAGCGGCGCCCACGAAGCCATGCTGCAGGTGTATGCCTCGAGCCAGAAGCCGGGGTTGACCATTGCCTCCACGCCGGCTATCAGCGCGGGCATGTGGATGGGCAGGCAGCCGGCCATCACGCCGTTGACGGCGATCTTCTCCACGGTCGCCTTGCCCATGAGCGGCGGAACCTTGGCAACGATATGGTCGCGCGACAGGTCGGTGCCTGTCAGCATCTCATCGACCGCTTCCTGCGTCGGTGGGACGATGGGCATGCCGTATGCCCAGCCCCGCTTGTAGAAGGCCTTGTTGATCTCCTGCAGCGTGCCCTTCAGCGCCACGCGCGGGGTATTGGGCGCCTGCGCCGGTGTTGCCGCCTCCTCCCCGGTCAGCGGCGCGGTCAACTTGGCGATGATCTCGTCGATCACTTCGGCGACACGTTCGGGGATGACGACATCGACGAAGTGCGCCAAGTCGGGCTCCATCGAAAGGTCGAGGAGGTTCAGCTTCACGTACCGCAGCTTCGGCACCCCTCTCAGCTCGGCCGCCCGTTCGCAGATGTCGGCGAACTCGTGCGCGACGGTGATCACGGTCGGTTTACCGAGGTGCTCCGGAAAAGTGCCGTTGTACGTGAGGTAGAGGGTGCAGGAGCCGGCGTCACCGTTTGCCATCAGCACCGCGTCGACACCTTCGACCCACTCCTCGAACCGTGGCCGTGCCTCCGGATCCTTGGCCAGTTCGGCAACGTTGGTGTAGGGATTGAGGTCCTTTCCGTAGTGGAACCGGCTGAACTTGGTACCCGGATATCGTTCCTGGAGTTGCCTGGCTATCTCCTCGAGGATGAGACCCCAGTGGGCCTTGAAGTAGGAGTAGAGCCCGATGGTGGCCTTGTTCAGATCGGTCACGCGGGGGTTCAGCCCGATTTGAGGGATCGAGTCGACGTCGGCGCGCGGACTCAGTACTTCGTACTCTGCTTGCATATCGACCATCTGCCTTCCGGACCTTTGGTTCAGGGGACGAAGACGTCGTAGGGATACTTGCGTGCGGGAGAGCTGACTTCATCGAGCCGGGCGAACTCGTCGGGCGTCATGTCCCAGTCGGTCGCTTCGATGTTCTCCTCCAGCTGCGATGCCGACCGGACGCCCATGATCAGAGAGCAGACGCCGGGCTTGTTGACGAGGTAGTTGAGGGCGACCTGAGAAAGCGGCCTACCGTGAGCGTCTGCCACGACTTGGAGCGCATCGATGATCCGGTATAGCCGGTCGGGCTCGACCGGCCAAGGTCCGGCGCCTTCCATGCGATCGTGCCGCGTGCCCGCGGGCCACGGAGCTCCCCGCCGGTATTTGCCGGTCAGGTAGCCGCCGTGCAACGGACTGAAGGGCAATATGGCCAACCCCTGGTCGACGCAGACCGGGACGACCTCATACTCCAGTTCCCGGCAGCAGAGCGAGTACATGCCCTCCAGCGTGAGGAATCTGTCCCAGCCGCTACGCTCGGAGATGGCGATCCCCTTCATGATCTGCCAGCCGGCGAAATTCGAGCAGCCAATGTGCCGCACCTTACCCTGCCGCACCAGGTCGTCGAGAGCACGCAGCGTTTCCTCGAGTGGCGTGAGCGGGTCGAAGAAGTGCAGCTCGTACACGTCGACGTAGTCGGTCCCCAGGCGTCTGAGGCTGGCTTCGCACCCCTCGATGATGTGCTTGCGCGACAAGCCCACATCCTTGCCCGGCGACGTGGTCGGGTGCACCTTGGTGATGACGATCGCCTCCTGGCGCCTCTTGCCCAAGGCCTTGCCGAGCGATACCTCGGCGTTGCCGTCGGAGTAGATCTCGGCGACGTTGAAGAAGTTGATGCCTGCCTCGAGCGCTCTGGCGACAATCCGGTCGGCCTCGGGCTGCTCGATCACGCCGGTCTTCGCATACATGCCCGCGGAGCAGAAATTGGCGACCCCAAGACACAGCTCCGACACTCGGATCCCGCTTCGTCCCAATATCCGCATCCTCATGCCCGCTCCTCTCCCGGACTCACTTTCCCATCATCGTGCCGGGCATCCATGCCGAGAGGTCGGGCAGGCAGACGCGCAGAAGTTGCCGCGCCGATGACCAAGGCGTCAGCCTCCCAGTTGGACGTTCAGCCCGTAGCTCTCGAGCTTCTCCTTGATCTCGCTCATGCGCTCGTCCGACGGACGCTCGGCTTCCAGGCAGTACCCCTTGCCCAGCTGGCCGTACTTGACGGTGCCGTACTGGTGGTAGGCCATGAGATCAACGCGCTGCACGCTCCTAAGCCCGGCGATCAGCCGGCCGACAGCCGCGACATTGTCGTCCGAGTCGGTGTGGCCGGGCACGATGGGGAAACGGATGATGATCGGCTTGCCGATCTGACTCATGCGGTGCAAGTTTCCGAGGATCACGTCGTTGTAGACGGCGGTGTCGACGAAGTGCTGCGCCGGGTCGAGACCCTTGATGTCGAACAGCAGCATGTCCGCCTCTTCGAGCGCCTTGACCCCTTCCTCGCTGGTCGTGTAGCCGCAGGTGTCGAGGGCCACGTGCAAGTACTGATCGTGACATGCGCGCAGGAAAGCGCGGACGAATGCGGCCTGCGCGGTGGGTTCGCCGCCGCCGACCGTCACCCCGCCGCCCGAATCGCTGTAGTACCGCTCGTCTCTCCGCACGATGTCGAACAACTCGTCAACGGTATACCAGACGCCGAAGCGGTCGAGCGCGTCGGTGTAGCAGACGTCGATGCATTTCATGCAGTTGGTGCAGAGCGTCCGGTCGACGACTATCGGGTCCTCGCCCGGCGCCGAGCCCAGCCGCATGGCTTTCTCGGCACAGACGGGCAGGCAATTGCCGCACTTGTTGCAGAGCGCGGCGGTGACTTTCAACTCGGCCGGGCGCTTCTGCCCCTCAGGGTTGCAGCACCAGAGGCAGCTGAGCGGGCATCCTTTGAGAAAGACCGTCGTGCGGATGCCCGGCCCGTCCACGAACGAGCCGTGGATGATCTGGAAGACCAGTCCCTTCGCCTCGGCCACGGTCTGCTGCCGCTCGGCCCCGGTCTGTGTGTGGGTGGCCGGCATCTAGAACTCCTCGAACTCAGTACGGGCGATGATGTCGTTCTGCATCTCCACCGGTATCTCTACGAAGTAGGCGCTGTACGTGGCCACGCGCACGAGCAGGTCGCGGTAGTTCTCGGGATGCTTCTGGGCGTCGCGCAGGGTGGCGCTGCTGACGATGTTGAACTGGATGAGGTCGCCGCCGGTCGCGCAGAAGGTCTTGAGCATCTGGGCGAAGCGCTTCATCTTCGACTCGTCCTTGAGCCCGTCAGGGTTGAAGCGCATGTTGAGTACGGCGCCCCCGCTGGCCCGGGCGAGGTCGAGTTTGGCGACCGACCGCATGGTCGATGTCGGCCCGGAGACATTCCGGCCCTGGTACGGCGAGATGCCGCCCTCTGAAAGCGGGAGCCCGGCCTTGCGTCCATCGGGCAACGCGCCCACCTCTTTCCCGAACGGGATATTGGACACGATAGCGCCGGCCGCGACGGTGAAGGTGCAGCCGTCCCAACCCCGGTACTTGGCCACCTCGCCGTCGAGTTGCAGCAGCACCCGGTTGACCATCATGTCGGCATCGTCGTCGTCGTTGCCGTACTTGGGCACCTTGCTGATGAGGTGCACGATCTCGTCCTCTCCCGCGAAATCCTTGTCGAGCGCTTCGCAAAGCCTCGCCAGAGAGACTTTCTTGTCCTCGAAGCAAAGCTTCTTGATGACATGCAGCGAGTCGCCTACGTTGGGGATACCACACACCCAGAAGCCCATGGTCGTATACGGCTTGGTCCCTCCGGAGGTGACGTCCAGTCCTTTGTTGATGCACCCCGGGTATAGCGCTGACTGGAACGGGGTCGGAACCGAATCGGCGAAGATCTGCCTCATGGGGTTCAGCTGGATGACCTCGTTGCGCACCACGTGCTCGACCTGCTTCTCGTACGCCCGCCACAGGTCATCGAACGACGTGAAGTCGCCAGGTTCGCCGGTGCGTGGGCCGATCTGGTCGCCCCCGATGCGCGACACCCCGTTGTTCAGAGCCAATTCGAGCATGAGCGGCATGTTGAGGAAGTCCGCCCCCGGGTCGAACGACCGTCCCGGCACCGTACGGATGAAGCAGCCGGCTATGCCGTACTCGCGTGCGTCGCGAATGGGTTTGCCGTCCTTGGCCAGCTGCTGAACGATGGTCTCGTCACTTACGAACTTGATCTTGCCACGCACCAGCTTGGCCGTCTCGCAGGCCTTCATCACGAACGAATCCGGCTCGCTGATGTGGATGCGCACCGCTAGATCTTCCTGCAACTGCACCCACTGCTCGGCCTCGAGGAACATGTACGAGAGCTCGTTGATCGCATCGTTGCCATTGCGGTCGATGCCCCCGATGGTGATCACCGACAACGGGATCTGTCCGCTCCCCTCCTGGGTTCCGGCTTTGAAGGGCATAACAAGCTCGTTCACCTTCACGTAGAAGAGGGCGATCAGCTCCAGCGCCTCTTCCTTGGTGATCCTGCCGGCTTCTCGATCGGTCTTGTAGAACGGATAGAGATACTGGTCCATGCGGCCGAAGGCAACGCCGGGTCCCCATCCTTCAAGCATGAGCGCCAGGTACGTGAACCAGACAGACTGCAGCGCTTCCCAGAAGGTCGTCGGCGTCTGGCCTGGCACCCGCTCACAGTTGGCGGCCATCCTCTCGAGTTCTTTCTTTCTCGCCGCATCGGTCTCGACCGCCGCCATGTCCCAGGCCAGCTTGGCGTAACGGCCGGCATAGCCAACCAGCGCGTCGAGCGTGATATCGACCGCCTCTAGGAACAGCGACGCGTTGAAGTCGCCGGCGTCGGCAAGGTCGAGCCGCGCCCGCTTGCCGGCCACCTGGCGCTTTATGCCCTTCACGCCCTCGGTCATCAGCCTCTCGTAGCCCGGGCAGCAATGGGCCAGGTTTATGCCGACGTGCGGACTGGCGCCGCCAGCCGCCCAGGTGCGGAAGTTGAGCTTCTGGTGATCCTCCGGAACGACCGCGATCCACTTGTCGTAGACCGACTTCCCCTGCCAATACTCGAAAATGTC
>JAKAHF010000199.1 GCA_021815245.1 Actinomycetes bacterium | reverse complement strand
ACTTCAGGGACATCGTGGGGGGCTGACGGCATGGGCGTGGGTTCGCTGTGGGGGTTCGCGATGGTGGGCATCGACGCGGTGCCTGTGCGGGTCGAGGCACACGCCCGCAACGGGCTACCCGGTGTGACGATCGTAGGGCTGCCCGGCGCCGCGGTCCGCGAGGCTCGCGAGCGAGTGCGATCAGGGGCGGCCTCCAGCGGGTTGAGCCTGCCGACCAAACGCATAACGATCAATCTGAGCCCGGGCGACGTGCCCAAGGATGGTCCGGGTTTCGATCTGCCCGTAGCGCTGGCGACGCTCGCGGCCTGTGGGTATCTGCCACAAGAGTGTGTGAGTCGTATCGGCGCCGTAGGAGAAGTATCCCTCGAAGGCGCGATCAGGCCGACCCGAGGGGTGCTGTCGATCGCGGAAGCCGCGGGTCGAGTGGGCGCCGAGTTGCTCATCACTTCCGTAGAAACACTTGCCGCCGCCGTCGAGGTGGCGACCATGCCGGTGGCGGGGGTACGTTCGCTCGCCGAGGCGGTTCTGGTGGTGAAAGACCACAGAGCAAGGGATCGTGTCGTCGAGCGTGGAGCGCGGTGGCTTCGCCTGCGGTGCGACGGGCCGTCGCCGGCCGGGGCCGACTCCCTAGAACTGGCTGATGTGATCGGACATCACCTCGCCAAGCGGGCCCTGGAGATTGTCGCGGCCGGCGGGCATCACCTGCTCATGGTGGGCTCGCCGGGGGCAGGCAAGACCATGCTGGCCCGGAGGTTGGCCGGCATCCTGCCCCCGCTCACTCGCGATGAGGGGCTCGAGGTCACCCGCATCTGGAACGCGGCGGGTATGCCCACCGGGCAAGAAGGGCTTGTTCGCGTCCGGCCGTTTAGGGCTCCGCATCACACGGCTTCGCGTTCGGCCCTGGTGGGTGGCGGACCGACGTTGCGACCGGGGGAGGTCAGTCTCGCCCACAAGGGAGTCCTGTTTCTCGATGAGCTTCCGGAGTTCTCGCGCGACTCGCTCGAAGCGCTGCGCCAACCACTCGAAGAGGGGCGGGTAGCCATCTCGCGCCGCACCGGCACGTCGCTGTTTCCCGCCGGCTGCACGCTCGTGGCCGCTATGAATCCGTGTCCGTGCGGCTATCTTGGTCACCCAGAGCGCGACTGTCGCTGTCAGGCCATCAGCGTAGAGCGCTATCGCAGTCGCCTGAGCGGGCCCCTGCTCGACCGCGTCGATGTGCTCATCGAGGTGCCGTCGCTTACGCTGGCCATGCTCGAACAGCGATATGAGAGCGAACGGTCGGAGGTAGTCCGGCGAAGGGTGGATGAGGCGCGGAGGTTCAGAGTCGAACGACTGCGGACGCGGTCCAGCTGCACCGGCACGTCTCCCGAGCAACGCGAAGCGTTGACGCCGGAGGCATGCCGCCTACTCCGGCAGGCGCTCGTTAAGGACAGTCTTAGCGGCCGCGCATACGTGCGTGTGGTTGCTCTTGCGCGCACGATCGCAGATCTCGATGCCGTGGAGGCTGTGCGACCCGAGCACATAGCCGAAGCCTTGTCGTTGCGTTTGGATCACAGGCGTGTGGGGTTCTGCTAGATGGGAGGCACGAGCGCGAACCACGACGCCTGCCTGGGTCTGGCCCTATTGGGCGCAGGCGCCGGGCGCGGCTTTCTTCGACTGCTTGGGCATCACGACGCCGATTGCCTGTGGCGGGCATCGGCTCGCGATCTGCAGGCTCGGGGACTGGCCCCTCAGGCCGCCGCCCGTCTGATCGAGCTCCGGCGAAGTGTTCGCGTCGACGAAGTCAGAGCTGCCATGAAGGCGGCGGATCTCCGGTTTGTGCCGTTTTCCGGCGAGGAGTATCCACCCGAGCTGACGCACCTGGAGCTTCCGCCTGCCGGCCTCTTCATCCGTGGAGGCGGTGAGGCTCTTCGCGGCCTGCTTGCCTCTCCGCGGGTCACCATCGTCGGCACGAGGTTGGCTACGTCCTATGGAGTCCGCGCCGCTGAGCAACTGGCGGCGGCGTTCGCAGTAGCGGGTGTGGTTGTGGCGAGTGGTCTCGCAATGGGCATCGACGCACGCGCGCACAAGGCGGCGCTGGCCGTGAGCGGAGTCACGGTGGCCGTCTTGGGCTGCGGGGCCGACGTGGTGTATCCGCGGCGGAATCTGTGCCTGTACGAGAGCATCGCGGCGACCGGACTCGTGATCAGCGAGCTGCCCCCGGGCTTCCGACCGGCTCGCTGGACGTTCCCGCATCGCAACCGCATCCTCGCAGCTCTCGGCGACGCGGTAGTGGTGGTGGAGGCGCCGCCCGGAAGCGGCGCCTTGCAGACGGCCGAATGCGCGGCGGAGCTCGGACGTCCGGTGCAGGCCGTACCTGGTTCGATCTTCATGAATGGCTGCAAAGGGTGCAATAGTCTGCTACACGATGGTGCGTCGCCCGTCCTCGATGCCCGGTCGGCAGTGGAGGACTTTCTATCGCAGACAAGAATCGAAAGAGGAGCGCGGCAGGTGGATGGGGATTGGAGACTCGATCCCCGCTCACATCAGCAACTCTGCCTGGTCGCAAGTCTGACTCCCCGTGGCGAGCTGGTTTGGAACGCGCTCGCCGACGGGCGCTGCACGATCGACGTACTGATCGGGCATACGGGGCTCGCGATCAAGGAGTTGATGACGGCGCTCGCCGAGCTGGAGCTGGCGGGTATGGTTCGCAGGGAAGGACCGGCGGCCTACGCCCGAGCTCCGTAGGTACCGAAATGTGACAAGGAGGACGATGCAGCACGACGAGACAGACACTCTCTCGTCGTCCGTGCACGTCGACCACGCCGTTGCGGCCTTCGTTCGGGGGTTGATGGCGGCCGACTACAGCACGCGCACCATCACGGCGTCGCTCAGCGACCTCGAACAGTTCACCGGCTTTCTCGCTTCGAGAGACGTCGACGATGTGACCCACATAACCAGGCGTGATGTCACCGCCTTCGCATCTGCCCTGGCCGATCCTGATCCCGATGCCGCCGCGGGCGGCGTGGCCGGCGGATACGCGCGGAGCACGATCAGCCGCAAGCTGTCGGTGGTTCGGAGCTTCCTGCGCTTCTGTGAAAAAAACGGCTTGGTGCAGGCAAGTCCTGCGGCTGAGGTGAGCTCACCAAAGTTGCCGCGTCGGCTGCCGCAAGTTCTGACGCCTGAGCAGATGAGCGTCCTCCTCGACGCCATCGGCGGGTCGAAACCGCTCGAATTGCGAGACAGGGCGCTTTTCGAGTTAATATACGCTTCTGGGCTGCGGTGCAGTGAAGCATTGGACTTGAGGCTGCGCGATGTCAACTTCGACGCCGGCCAGCTCCGAGCCAAGGGCAAGGGCCGCAAAGTGAGGCTGGTCCCGATCGGCAAGCCTGCGCTCGAGGCCCTGGAACGCTATGTCAACCAAGGACGGGTTCGGTTGGTTTCGGGTGATACCGATGAGGGTCACGTGTTCGTAAGCCGCAACGGGCGGCCACTCTCGTCGTCGGATGTCCAGCGCCGCCTCGCTCGCTACCTGGCGGCCGCCGGTGCGCCCGTCGGGACGTCGCCGCACACGCTTAGACACTCCTTTGCCACTCACCTGCTCGAAGGTGGCGCCGATCTGCGCGTCATCCAGGAGCTTCTGGGGCACTCTTCGCTCCGCACCACGCAGGTCTACGCGCACGTGTCGGCAGCCCATCTCCGCAAAGCTTACCGCCGAGCGCACCCTCGGGCCTAGAGACACTGAAGCATGGCGATCGACCACACACCACCACAGAATCTCGACGAAGCTTGGCGCCGCTACAAGCAGCACGGCGACATGCAGGCTCGCGACCAGCTCATTCTGGCGTACTCTCCGCTGGTCAAATACGTGGCCGGTCGCATGAGCAGTGGTTTGCCGGCTCACATCGAGGAGGGCGACCTCGTGTCATACGGGCTTCTCGGACTGATCGGCGCACTCGACAGGTTCGACCTGTCGCGCAACATCAAGTTCGAGACGTACGCCGTGTCGCGCATCAAGGGCTCCATCATCGACGAACTGCGTGCGCTGGACTGGGTGCCGCGGTCGGTGCGCAGCTGGGCTCGCAAGGTCGAAGCCGCGGTGACCAAGCTCGAGAACGGCCTTGGTCGGGCACCGGTCGACGACGAGATCGCCGCCGAACTCGAAGTGAGCTCCGACGAGTTCCACGACATCATCAATCAGATCAGCTGCGCCTCTATCGTGGCCCTCGATGAGTTTTGGGATTCGAGCGGTCCGGGCCAGGACAAAGTGAACCTGATAGACACGATCGAGGACGCCGATGCGCCCGACCCATCCCGCGCGTACCGCATCCAGGTGATCAAGGAGACGCTTGCGACCGGCATCGAGAGGCTTCCTGAGCGCGAGCGCATCGTCATCGGGCTCTACTACTACGAGGGCCTCACTCTCAAGGAGATCGGCGAAGTGCTTGGCGTCACCGAATCACGGGTCTCGCAGTTGCACACCAAAGCGATACTGCGACTTCGTGGCCGCATCAAAGAGGACCTCGATCTCGACGCTTTGATCACGTAGCGCCCCGAAACCACGGGGTCTTGTGATAAACTTCATCGGCTGTTAACCCCCTGGGGCGGACGTGGTGCGCGTTCAGGGGGTGGTCAATGACAAACCTGAGGATCGCCGCGCCGGTGGTGCCGCTCATGCCGGTTCCGGCAAGGCCCCTCAGAGGCTACGACAACCAAACCAGAGAGAGGTACAAGAATGCCTGCTGCATCCATGAAGCAGATCCTCGAGTCGGGAGTGCACTTCGGCCACCAGACGCGTCGCTGGAATCCCAAGATGAAGCCCTACATCTTCACCGAGCGGGGCGGCATCCACATCATCGACCTCCAGCAGACCACCGTTCTGCTCGACAAGGCCTACGACTTCGTGCGCAACATCGCCAGTCGCAACGGTACCGTGCTGTTCGTCGGCACGAAGAAGCAGTGCATGGACATCGTGCGCGACGAGGCTCTGCGCGTGGGTATGCCCTACGTCTCGCACCGTTGGCTGGGTGGGCTTCTGACCAACTTCAGCACCATCGAGAACCGGATCCGGCGCATGCACGAGCTTCGCAAGCTCAAGGAAGAGGGCCAGCTGAGCCTTCTTCCCACGAAGGAGCGCATGAGCATGGAGCGCGAGCTCGAGAAGCTCGAGATCAACCTCGGTGGCGTGAGCACCATGACCCGCCTGCCCGACGCTGTCTTCGTGGCAGACCCCAAGCGTGAGGCCATCGCCACCAAGGAAGTCAACAAGCTTGGTCTGCCGCTCATCGGCCTGTGCGATACCAACTGCGACCCCGACGAGGTCGAGTATGTGATCCCGGGCAACGACGACGCCATCCGGTCGTGCAGCCTCATCGTGAAGACTCTTGCCCGCGCCGTCGAAGAAGGGCGCGCCAAGATTCAGGTATCGGAGTTCCTGGCTTCTGAAGCCGCTCGCGCCGCTCAGGCCCAGGCGATGCCGTACTCCTCCGAGAC
>JAKAHF010000198.1 GCA_021815245.1 Actinomycetes bacterium | reverse complement strand
AATAGAGATTGCGCTCCACTCCGAGTCTGTGCCCTTGTGTCAGCTATCCCTCCTTGCGATGTGGGTAGTATGTCTTGGCTGTGTCGATCATGGCGCGGACGTTCTCGGGTTTGGCGTTGATAGGCACGCTGCAGCCCGAGCTCAAGATGAAGCCGTTGTCGGCGCCCACGACGTCGATGAGTTTCTTGCAGTAGTCGACCACCTGCTCCTCGCTGCCAAGCGAAAGCAGGCCGGGCGGCACATCGCCCATGATGCACATGTGGTCCTTGACGATCTCCTTGGCCTTGAAGATGTCGGTCGACCCGTCGAGGTCGAGCACGACTTTGCCCTTGGGCAGATCGGTCAGGTAGTGCAGATAGCGGTTCCAGTCACCGTCGAAATGCAGATTGGGCGTCAAGCCCAACTCGAGCAGGCCGTCGACGGCCTCTTTCAGGAACGGCCAAAACAGCTTCTCGAACTGCTCGGGCCGCAGGAACGACGCGCGGGTAGCGCCGATGACGCCGGCGATCGGCTTCTGTTCGAGCGACCTGTCGATGCGCTCCGCCGAAGCCCGAGCCAGTTCGAGCTGGTCCTTGCAGATGGCCTTGACCGCGTCGAGCACCGCGTCGGGGCGACGGCGAACATCCATGAGCGTCGCCTTGAGCGAGCGCGTATAGCTGAGCACTTCGAAACCGGGCAGGGCCCCTCCGCCGACGTACACCGCGATATCGCGGGCCTGCCACCTGCGGAGGTCCTTGATCTGCTGCTCCTCGACCTGACGCATGCGCTCGGGTAGCTGTTCGACCGGAACCGTGTACCCAAGCTTCGGATAGACCGAGTCGACGTAGGCGCCCCACCCCTCATCGCGGATGAGGTCATAGTCCTCGTCGCGCATGACTTCTTTTTCGTCCATCTGCCACATCTCATCGTCGTCGAGCTGGAAGCCGGGCAGTTTGGCGGCGGTGCCCATGCCCGAGAAGCCCAGTTCGCCGATGACCTGCGTGCCGATGTAGACGGCGTCTCCCCCACCCATCTCGTCGTTGGTGCGCTCGACGGCCTGCTGAAAGAGGTCGGCATCGCGCACCACATCGGCCAGCTTCATGTTCTGGTGACGGAAGGGGAACAAGTCGAGCTTGGGAATGACCGGCACTCTATCGACCGGCTGCAGAGCGATGGCGGCGCTGATGCGCTCGCGTGGAGTCATCGCGTTCACGTGGCGCTCCGTACCGAGGTCCATTCGTCGGCGATACGTACAGCATCGAGCGCATCGGCCCCAAGGGCGTCGGCGCCCACGTACTCTCTCACGGCTTCGGTCACCGGAGCGCCGCCCACCATGATCTTGACGGGCATCCCCAGCGCGCGCACGGCCTCGGTCGACTGCTTCATGGGATCGAAGGCGATGGTGAGTAGTCCGGATAGCCCGACGATCGTCGCGCCCGACTCTTTGACGGCCTTGGCCACTTTGTCGGCCGGCACGTCGACGCCGAGATCGACCACGTTGTAGTTCGCCCCGCGCAACAGATTGACGACGATATCCTTGCCGATGTCGTGCACGTCGCCCTCGACGGTCGCGATGACGACGGTCGCCCGCGACTCGGTAGCACCGCCGGAACTCGCCTCAGCCACGACCATCTGCGCGATCTGCTTGAACAGCTCGCCCGACATGATGAGGTCCGACAGGTAGTACTCGCCACTCTCGAACCGTTCGCCGACTACCGTCATGCCTTCGCGAGCCATGCCCAGAAGCGCGCTCGGGTCGGTGCCCGCGTCAAGCTCGGCCCTGAGGATGGCGAAAACCGCGTCCTCGTCGAGATCGGCGACAGCGGTGGCCAACTGAGATTCCATGTACGCGTCCTGTCCTAGCCGGTAGTGTTCTGCACCCTCAATGCCCGCCGATGTTGGCTTGCCTCGGTGCGGCCGGTCCCTTGTGTCGGGGAGAGCCGCCTCTCGGTGATACCATGCGGACAGCTATTGAATTCGCTCAAGTTAACTGATATCAATCAAGTAGCACCCTATCAAGGGGAGTCGTGGATGTCAACAGACATTCCCGGGCCGGCGGACGTATCCGGCACCTCATCGGCACCTGTGCGCCCGAAGAGAGCAAGACGCTCCCAGGCCCACCGGCGCGAACAAATCGCCAAGGCGACCTACGAACTGGTCGGACGCTACGGCGTGCGCGGCACAACGGTGCAGCTCATCGCAGAGTCTGTGGGTGTGACCCCGCAGGCGCTCTACGCGCATTTCAGCAATCGGTACGAAATGCTGGTCGCGGCCCTGGACTGCTACTACGAACAGGCCAAACTGCCCGAGGAAGAGTACGCCAAAGGCAACGTGCTCGAGGGGTTGCGACAGCTCCTCTATCGTCACGTGACCACCAAGGGCCACGAGCTGATGAGCTTCGTCTCGCCCCACTTCGAGTTCGTAGCCGCGCCGCATGATACCGACCTCGCCGAGCGGTTCGGGGAGGTGCAGCTCAAGGTGCTCGAGAGCATCGCGGCGGTCATAGAGGTCGGCCAGAAGCAGGGCACCATCCGCACCGACCTCGACCCGATGATCGGGGCCTGGCGCACGGCGGCCTTCGCCTGGACCGAAGAGATAGCCCTGCTCATCGGCCGAACCGAGTACATCGAGAAGGGGTACTCGCGCAACCTGTGCGACCTGCTCGTCGACGACATGGCCCCCCGGCCGATAGAGGGTGCTGAAGACGGAGGTCGTCCACACAACCGGTAGCTGCCGCGGCGCAGGCGGACTGCCATGACACAAGTGAAGGTGGTCCGATGAGTTCGTTCAACAGGTTCGCGCACGTGTTCAGCCCGGTGCAGGTCGGCCCGGTCAGGCTCAAGAACCGCATCGTCTTCGCCCCCATGGTCTCCGCCCATGCTCAATCGGGCACGGGGGCCATCAGCGACGGCACGGTCGCTTTTGTGGCGGCCCAAGCCCGGGGAGGCGCCGGTCTCGTGACCTTGGGCTCCACGCCGGTCGATTTCGAACGAGCCCGCGACTTCTGGACCGACATCTCCGCGGTCAAAGACTCTGACGTGCCCATGCTGGCGAGAGTCGCCGAAGCGGCCCATCGCTACCAGGCTAAGATCTCAGCCGAACTGTTGCACGCCGGGCGGGTAGCCAACATCGAATCGCTCGAAGGCCGCAAAGCCTACGTCTGCTCGCTTCTGCCGGGCATGGACCGCGACCGGTTCGAAGAGGTCGGCGAGAGGCAGATCGACGAGATCATCGACAGCTTCTGCCGGGCGGCGGCACGGCTCAAGCGGGCGGGCTTCGACATGATCCTGGTGCACGGCGCGCACGGCAATCTCGTGAGCTCGTTCTTCTCCCCCGTCGCCAACCACCGCACCGACCAGTACGGCGGTTCGCTCGACAACCGCATGCGCTTCACGCTCACCCTGCTCCGCCGGCTCAGGGAGACGGTCGGGCCCAAGATGGGCATCGAGCTCCGCATCAGCGTGCACGAATACGTCGACGGCTGCCCCACGCCCGAGGAGACTACGGCGTTTCTCGTAAGAGCGCAGGAGTATCTGGATGGCGTGCACTTCTCGGGAGGGTCCATCTACTCCAACGAGTCGGGCAAGTATGCAGAGCCCTCGTACATGGACGAGCGCAACCAGAACGTCGAGCGCGCGGCGGCGATCCGACGGCATCTCAGCATGCCGGTCACGGTCGTCGGCAACATCCCCGGCATCGAGGCCGCCGAGGAGATCATCGCCACCGGCAAGGCCGACCTGGTAGCCATGGCCCGCAATCTCATCGCAGACATGGAGTTGCCGCTCAAGGCCTACCGCGGCCACCCCGAAGACATCCGGCCCTGCCTGCACTGCAACTTCTGTTCGACCTTCTCGATGCGCGGTGTGGAGATACGCTGCGCCGTCAATCCCCTGGTAGGACAGGAGCACATGACCGGCAGGATCGCGAAAGCCGACGTCGCCAAGAAGGTCATGATCGTGGGCGGGGGCCCGGCGGGCATGACGGCCGCGCAAACGGCCGCCCAGCGCGGGCACGAAGTGGTGTTGTTCGAAGCCGCCGACCGGCTCGGCGGGAGATTGCACGAGGCCTCCGCCGCCAAGCCGAAGGACTACTACCGCCGCTACCTCGATTGGACCATACGCCAAACGGTTCAGTCGGGCGCGCGGGTGGAACTCGGGGTCGCGGTCACTCCCGAGCTTGTCAAGCGCGAGGCGCCCGATGCGCTCATGCTCGCCGTTGGAGCGCAGCATCTCGTGCCCCCCATCGCCGGGGTCGGTCAGCCCCAGGTCATCACGGTGAGCGAAGCCGACCTCCGCAGCAAACCCATCGGGGGCTCGGTGGTGGTGATCGGCGGCGGGCTGAGCGGCACCGAGTGTGCCGTCGACCTCGCCGAAGAGGGACATCGCGTGACGATAGTCGACCAACTCGCCGAGGCCGACCTGCTGGGCGAGGTCTTCATGACCATCAAGACGACCCTCCATGAGCGAATGAGAGACAGCGGCGTGGAGTGCCACTATCGCACGGCGGCCGAGCGTATCGATGCCACCTCCGTCAGAGTTCGCGGCATCGACACCGACGAAACCATCGATATCCCCTGCGACACGGTAGTGCTCGCGGTGGGGCTGCGGCCCGACGAGGAGTGGGTGCAGGCCATGTCGCAGATCGTCCCCGAGACCTATCAGATCGGCGATTGTCGCGAAGTCGGCGACATCTTCACGGCGAACCACTACGCCTTCTTCATGGCCATGGAGATCTGAGCCACCCGCGATCTGTCTCGGCCAGGGTCCGCCGGCCCCTCCGGTGGACCCTGGCCGAACGCTCGTTGACATCGCGGGGGCCATCTTGCTAGAGTGAACTTACTTGATGTCAGTTAAGTTATGCGTGCGCATACCACACTTGGAGAAGACCGATGGCTAAGAAGTATGACGTGATCATCGCCGGCGGAGGACACAACGGGCTCGTCGCCGCCGCCTACTTGACCAAGGCGGGACTCTCGGTCCTTGTGGTCGAGGCGCAGGAGACCGCCGGCGGCGGTTGCATGAGCAAGTGGGACCTCGCGGCCCCGGGCTTTCTCACCGACATGGCCTCCATCAGCCACGGTCTCATACAGCCCAACCCGATGCTTAAGAACGACGAGTTGGGGCTCGTGTCCAAGTACGGACTCAAGTACGTCTTTCCCGAAAACACCACGGCCTGCGTGTTCCCCGACGATCGCGCGGTCGTCTTCTATCGCGACGTCGACAAGACCTGCGACACCATCGCCCAGTTCTCGCAGCACGACGCCGAGGTCTACCGCAAGTTCTACGACACGGCCATCCCGCAGCTCGACCTGCTCACCGCGGGCATGTACGTGCCTACCCCCTCGTTCGGCAAGTTCTACTCCATGCTCGAGGGCAGCGAGGAAGGTCGCGACCTGCTGCACATGATCCTCGTCAGCGCGAACGACATCGCCAACGAGCTGTTCGAAGACGAGCATATGAAGATCGCCTTCAACCGCTTCTCGGCCGAGACCTGCATGGACCCGAGAGTGGCGGGCAGC
>JAKAHF010000197.1 GCA_021815245.1 Actinomycetes bacterium | reverse complement strand
CCTTGACTCCATCAACGCCGCCGGAGGCGAATCGGCCAAGGGTACCCGTCAGGTGGAGCACGAAGTGAAGCAGCTGCAGGATCTGGCCCTCAGGCTGAGACGGCTGGTGGATCGCAAAGCGGTCACGTTCGAGGAGCTCTCCAGGGCCTAGCCTCCCAGGATCGCCGCACGTCACAGCAACGCGTGAAAGAAGGGGCCCCGGCTGTCGCCGGGGCCCCTTCTTTCGTGTTACCCAATCGCAGCCGGGGCGTTCCCGGTTTCTGTCTGGGTCACTGGCCCATGCCCATGAGGAGTTGTCCGAGAGGGCCGAGCAGTGACGGATCGGCCTCTAAGTCGGTCTGTAGTTGATCGGCGGTCTTGGCGTTCTTGGGTGCCTCGACCTCGACCTTCTTGAAGGGATTCAGCGTGATGGTGGCATCGATGCTCAGCTTGGATATGCCGCTGTCGCTCAGGTCCATGCCGCCCAAAGCCTCGGGGTCACCGAGGCTGCTCATGTCGGCCGGAGGCACGATATCGCACACGATGGTGATCTTGCGGAGCACCGCACGCTCCTCGTCGACCCAGAGATCGATCTGTACGTTCTGGAAGATGCTGTCGAGCTGAGTGGCAAGGCGGAGCAACTCCTCGGCGCTCGGCAGCTGGTCCTGTAAGGACGATCCGCCGGAGTCGGTCGAATCCATGAGGCCCTGTACCTCGGGATCCATCATGACCTTGGCGAGGTCGGCGGCCAGCGCGGCCCAGTCGGGGTCGCTACCCGAGATGTGAAGCACCTTTGCTCCATCGAGCTTCTCTTCCTTGACCGGGGCCTGGTTCTTGAGCCACTTAGCCGGATCGACGGATATGCCCGACAGTACGCTCTGCAGCTGGTCGAGGGAGTCGGTCACCTGACCGTTCTGGAAGTCGATGCCCGTGTCTGCCGGAGCCTCGTACCACTGGTCCTTGAGGCCTATCCAAGCCTGGCCCCCGACTACCTTCAACGCCACGTCCAAGGTGCTGCCCATCATGCCGAGCGAGATATCGAAGTCTCCGGCCTGCTGCGCCTTGTCCGCGGCCATGGTGCCCGAGATAGTCACCGGATCCGACAGCATGCTCGCTTCCTCAGACGACATGCCGCTCGTGTCGGCCTCTATGTCGACCTTCAGATCGAATGTGCCCGTCACGGTCTCGGCGCTGCCGGCATTGGTCATGAGCGCAGCCATGATCGCGCTGGGTGTGCTCTTGTCGCTCAGGTTGAACTCCTCGCCCCCGAACGAGATCGACGCGGTGCTGTCGTCGCCGAAGATGTCACCCCTGAAGACCACGAAGACCAGTACGCAGGCCACCACGACCACGAGCAGACCCGAAGCCAGGCCTATCCATAACCCTTTGCGGCTACGCCGCGGCGCGCCGCCGGAGGCCGGTTGGCCGTAGTGCCCTCCAGGCGGAGGAGGCGCATACGCCGGCGGTTGCTGATATGCGGGTGGTTGCTGATACGCAGTCGGCTGCTGGTATGCGGCGCCCTGCGCCGGCGGTGGGGGCGGAGGGGACGCCGCAGCGGCGGATTGCGCCGTGGCGGCCGTACCTACCGCCTGGCCGCAGTTGCCGCAAAACTGCTGACCTTCGCCGAGAGCATTGCCACAGTTGCTACAGAACGCCATGTCGGCCTCCTTTCGAGGTCGTGCTTCACCTTGGAACTATAGGCCCGCAAGCAACTCCTCACAAGCCGTCGTGACGTGTTTGTCGACCCGTCAGCAGGTGAGCGACGCCGCTTTCTTGCGGGCGCTCCGTCTGCGCACAGCCTTCTCCAACTCGATCGCCACGTGCACCACCACCGCTACGGCGACGATCCATGCCCAGGCCCTGGCGTCGATGGCGGCTGTGCCGAACACCCGGTGCATCACCGGCAGGTAAGTGTAGAGGATCTGCAGCGAGATCATGATGAGGCTGCCGATGAGCAGAAAGCTGTTGGTTCTGAGGCTCACCCGCCACGAAGGCGATGTCAGCGACCGGCAGTTGAAGAGGAAGGCGAGCTCTCCGAGAACGATGATATTGCCGGCGATGGTTCTGGCCTCGTCGACGGAGTGCCCTGTGCTCACCGCGTACTCGAAGAAGCCGAAAGCCCCGGCCAGCAGCAAGGCTCCGACAATGAGGATCCTGCCCAGTAGGGTTCGGTCGAGGATAGGCGCCTGGGGTGGGCGCGGAGGCCGGGACATGAGCCCCATCTCCTTGGCTTCGAGAGCGAGGGTGGTGCCGAGGATCACGCCGGTCGTCATGTTGATCCACAGGATCTGCACCGGAAGGAGAGGAAGGGTCGCCCCCGCGAAGATGGCGACGAGGACGACCAGGCCCTCCGCTATGTTTGTGGGCAGCGTCCAGGTTATGAATTTGGTGAGATTGTCGAATACGCCGCGGCCTTCCTCGACCGCGGCCTCGATCGAGGCGAAGTTGTCATCGGTGAGCACCATGTCGGCGGCTTCTTTGGCGACCTCGGTGCCGGCCCTTCCCATGGCTATGCCGATGTTGGCCTGGCGAAGCGCTGGTCCGTCGTTCACGCCGTCGCCGGTCATGGCCACGACATGTCCTCTCTTCTGCAGAGCCGTGACCAATCGTAGCTTCTGTTCGGGTGTGACCCGGGCGAAGACCTCGGCATCCTCGGCTGCCTGCCCCAGGTCGTCGTCGGCGATGCGTTCGAGGTCGCTTCCTGTGAGGGCCACAAGGTCGGGATTCACCGCGCACCCGGGCTTCGCCAATTGCAGCTTCCTGGCGATGGCTGTGGCGGTGAGAGCATGGTCGCCGGTGATCATCTTCACGTCGATGCCGGCTCGGTGACACGCGGCGACGGCGCGGATCGCCTCCTGCCGCGGAGGATCGATCATGCCTTGAAGACCCAGAAATACCAGATCGTCCTCAACGTCGCCGTGTGTGATCTCCTCGGTCGACGAGGGCATCCGCTTCGACGCGAAAGCCAAGACGCGCAGTCCCGTCGAGGCCATCTCGCCCGCCCATGACTCCACCTCGCCCCGGTCGAGGGCCCGCGGGTTCCCGTCGCGGCCCACCATGGTCGCCGAACGGGCGAGCAGGCGTTCGGTCGAGCCTTTTACATAGGCGATGCGCTCGCCTGCCGGTGTCGAGTGAAGGGTGGCCATGAACTGGTGCTCGGATTCGAAGGGTAGGGTGTCGAGCCGGGGGAAGGCGCGGTCGAGCCTCTCCCGCTCGATGCCGGCTTTGGCCGCCGATACCACCAGCGCCGCCTCGGTCGGATCCCCGCTCGCCTGCCAACGATCCTCGGCGAAGTAGACCGAGCTGTCGTTGCAGAGCATGCCCGCGCGGAACAGTTCGAACAGGGCTTCGCTCTCTGCCGCTGGGGGCGCGCCGCTGAGGTCTTCGCGCTCGGCGGCGACCGTCCCCTCGGGCGCGTAGCCGCGACCCGTGACCTGATACCACGCGCCATCGAGGGCCACTCGCTCCACCGTCATCTGGTTCTCGGTGAGCGTGCCGGTCTTGTCGGAGCAGATCACCGTGGTGCCGCCGAGGGTTTCGACCGCCGGCAACCGCCTGATGATGGCCCGCCGTTTGGCCATGCGCGAGACCCCGATCGAAAGGACGATGGTGACCGCAGCGGGGAGGCCCTCGGGGATCGCTCCAACCGCGAGCGCCACCGCGGCCATGAACATGTCGAACACCGGTTCGCCCCGAAGGATGCCCACCAGCGCCGTGATTACGGCGAGGCCCACGATCACGAACAGGAGGAGCCGGCTCAGCTGCGCGATACGCATGGTGAGCGGCGTCTGCAGGTCGTGGGCCTCCGATATCAGATGCGAGATGTTGCCGACCTCAGTGGAGTCTCCCGTTGCCACCACGAGTCCGGTGCCCTGGCCCCGGCTGCAGAGCGTCGAGGCGTACGCCATGTTGGAGCGGTCGGCGAGCAGGGTGTCTTCAGGCAGAACGGAGTCGGCCTTTTCGGCGGGTAGCGACTCTCCGGTGAGGGTCGACTCGTCGATGTGAAGGTCGCGGGAGTAGGTGAGCCGGATGTCGGCCGGTACCTTGTCGCCCGCCTGGAGCACCACGACGTCTCCGGGAACCAGTCCGTCGGCGCTCAGGCGCACGCGTGCGCCGTCGCGCAGCACCGTCGCCTCGGTGTTCATCACTTTGTTCAGAGCCGCGATGGCTTTGATGGCCCGCACTTCCTGCATGAACCCGACTATCGAGTTGATGACGACGACGCCGAAGATCACGCCGCTGTCGACCCACTCACCCAGGGCGGCGGTGACGATGCCGGCGGCAAGCAGGATGAGCACGAGGCTCTGGCGCAGTTGGTCGAGAAACAGGCGGATCCGGCTCTTGCTGCGTTGCCGGGTGAGGACGTTGCGGCCGAAGCGCGCGAGACGGGCTTGGACCTCCGATTGGGTCAGACCATGGTCGGGGTCGGTCTGCAGAGAAGCGACTATGTCCGCAGGCGGGAGAGCGTGCCATGACGCGTCGAGCGGTCTTTGGGTCGTCATGAGAACTCCTTTGTCTGGGCAAGGGACGTTCCCGCAATAACTGGAGCCTACCCGCCGCGCGCGCTGTTGACAAGTGCGGCGCACACCAGAACGAGATGGGCCCCGCCGGGAGCGGGGCCCATCAAGCATCACCTCGTGTGAGAGAGCTCTACAGGTCGTAGCCGCTGCGGGTCAAGGCTGCCGAGTGGCGTTTCTGACGCGCTTCGCGCCGTCGCGCGGTCGCCGGGTCTTCCTGGTACACGCCGCTCTCGGGTCGCCACTTGTCGATCGAGACCGTCTTGTTGTGCCACATGTCGGTCGTCAGGAACATGGCCTGCGTCTCACCGCCGACTACCACCGCGTTGATCGCGTCGGGCACGAAGTAGGGCTTTATCATCTCGTCCCTGGGGGTCTTCAGCCAAGTGGCGAGGGGCTCCACTCCGCTGCGGGCCATGGGCTCCACGAGCGAGTAGCACACGTCGGCATCCCAGAACTGGCCCGCTGCCATCTCGAAGTTCTCCGACAGGTACTTCGCGAGCTTGCCGGGCTCGTCGAAACCCTGCTCTTTGAGATGTGCCGCCGCGAGCGGATCCATGACCAAGGTGATCGCACCTCTCAGACAGGGGAAGGCCTGCATGATGATGAGCATCTCCTGCTGGGCCGGACGGCAGCAGCCGGCGGCGCCCATGCTGTTGATCACACTCCAGCCCTGGAAGACGCTGACCGTGCTCTCGTCCTGCTTGTGGCCCTTGCGCACGTGGAACGGCTGCCAAACGCTGCGCTCCTCGTTCTCGGCGAAGCACAGGTTGTTGTAGTTGAGGTTGTTGCCCAAGGAACCCATGAACGTCTCGCCCGGCCGCGCGTCGGCAAGGTTGATGCTCATGAGGGTCCACGCCCGGCCTATCACCGAGTTGGCGTGATTGAAGGGGCTGAGAGCGCCCAGACCGGAGTTCATGCCGATCTCGTTGCGTATCGGGCCGTTGACGACGGCCATGGTCGCGAACGACGTGGTCGAGCTCGGCAGTGAGGGGAACTCGCTG
>JAKAHF010000196.1 GCA_021815245.1 Actinomycetes bacterium | reverse complement strand
CCCGCGCCGAAAGGGCAGCGTCGCGCTGGCGCCTGATCTGTGCGGCGGGGCACCCCTGCTCGGGCCGCGCCAGAAAGAGGTCCTTGCGGTCGACGTCGACGCATGGGAGTTGAAGGTGGTTCAGGTTCGCCCACGGGTTACGGCGTCACCAATCTCCCGCAAGAGCAGGTGTCCAGACGCGACCGACGCCTCCGCAACGTCTGCCGGAACACCGTCCGGATAGGTCTTCCGCATTTCGGCGGGATGGACGAGATTCCGCCATCCACGAATACCGTGCGACACCTGTGACGACGGCTTCGAGACCATCCCGCAGATGCGAGCCACCTCGATCATCTGTGCCAGGGTCCATCGATCGACGGGCAGGTCTGGGCTCTGGAACTTGAGCCCTCCGTCAACGCGCCCTTCCTGTATCTCCCTATTCAGACTCTCCGCCAGGGCAGGCAGATCGTCGCGTTGCTCGAGCGCCGCGAGAAGCGCACCTTCCACAACTGCGCCTACACATGCGGCCCCTAGCGCCGGGTACCTGGCCGCACTCTCGTCGGCAAATGAAAGCAGGGTCTCGAGGTGCCGCCGGAACCCGTCCGGCGCGACGAAATCCAGGGGACCGGCACGGGGCCTCGCAGGCTCGCCCGTGGCATGTATGTCTGCGCAGAGGTGCCTGAGGACTTCTAGGTAAAGACGCCCGCTGATGCACGCCCGGTTCCCGCCGTCCGGCTTGATCAAGCCGAGGACCGCGAGGTCTGCCAGCGCAGGATCGATCCCGGGTACGTACGGGACCTCCTCGCCGGCTGCGATCCGGCATGCCACCATCCGGAGCGCCGGGGACTCTCGCAGGGTCCGCGCGACGTACGCCAGGTTCAGATCGCCTCGGGCGAGGAGCAACCCTGGAATGTCGGCAGCCCGAGGGGCCGGCCGCAAGCTAGCGACGAGGTTCGTGAGGTATGGGTGGCCGGCCGTGAGATCAAGCACGCTCTCCGGATCGAGGTGAGATCCCGCCAGAGCCAGCGTGCTCCGCGTCTCGGCGATTCCGTAGTCGAAATCGGAGACGGCTATTGTTTCGGCTACATTGAACGGCGAGTTCGGTGTTTCAGGGATCAGTCGGTCGGGATCAAATGAGCCGCCAAACACAAACAGCAGCTGCTCGACGCCATCTGGTCTCCCGACGTCGGAGCGCATGTTGTAGAGCGCCCGGATGCCGTAGAAGAAGGGGCGCCGGAATTCATCCGGGACTGCGGAAACCTCGTCGAAGATCAAGACTGCTGGGCGCTGAGGAGACGCTACCGCAACGTCGACGAAGAAGGCCTGGAGTGCGGGAAAATCGGAGGCCAACGGCGCGGATCTCCCTCGCAGCACCGATGGCATCAGAGAGTCGTTGACAGATGATGCCACTAGCCGAATCCAATCCTCGGGGGAAGATTCCGTCTCTCCGAGAGGCGAAAGGTCGACGTAGGCGCTAGCTGCGCCCTGGTCCAGCAGCGCCTGCCTCAGCCAAAGCAGGGTTGTGGTCTTCCCTTTCTGGCGGCCGCCGGTGAGGTTCCCATACCGTCCGCGGTTGACCGCATCGAGCAGGCTATGGTCCAGCGCCCGATCAATCCGCGTCGGGAAGTCAGGTCGCAGTGGCCCGTACAGGACGAGATCGCTCACGCAAGTTCGTCCAGCCATTGACGTGCGACCGCGCTTCCGCGAACGCTACCCAGATAGGTCTCAAATGCAGGCTCTCGAAGTATCCAGCCGGACGGGGTATTGATAGCGATCGTGTAGAGTTCGAGGAACTGCACCGCTTCCAAAATGTCACTGGGTCGGAGTGAGGGCACGGAAGTACGGACTTCCTCCGTCAGCTCATCAACTGTGAGGGGCGTTGACGTTGCGAGTCGGAGCGAGACGATCTTCTCTAGCGTCGTTGCTTGGCTCCAGAACGTCGACAAGAAGCGGTTCTGGTACGTGCCTGTGTCAACGACGTCCCGGATCGTGCCAGCGTGGAGTTCAAGGCGTTCGCCCTTCGCGCTCTGCGGAGCCAGGGCGTCGACTACTCTGTCGCCGAGGTACTGCAGCAAGTTCGGATGACGCGCCGTCCTTTGCAGCGCCAACTGGACCGCGTCAGAGTCGACGCTGATCCCCATCGTCTCCATTGGCTCAACCAGCAGGCTCTCTGCCGCGGTGGTCGACAGCGGCCCAATCACGACCGGCGTGCAAAAGTTCCAGTGGGGCGAAGAGGGATCACGAGTCAGTCGGTACAGAGCTCGCTCTCCGGTGACGACGACAGCAGCCATTCCAACCTGCGCCAACGATCGAAACGCCCGGGACAGCACATGAGGATGCGTGGTCGACGTCGAGTCGCTGAGGAAGAGCTCATCGACTTCGTCGAGGAGGATAACGCCACGGCTCCTCCCGAGGACCTGCTCGACGAAGGTGGCGAGGACCCGTTCCGAACTCTGGATGAGCTCCGCTGGGCCAATCTCCGGCGGATGTGGCATCTGTGCCAGCACATGGCGCAAGAAATCGGCACGATCCGGGTGAGCCTGGCAATCCAACGCGACGACTGCAAGCCGATCCCGCAGAAGCGCTTCGAGGCGCCGCAGGATGGAAGTCTTGCCCGCCTTCCTCCCACCGACGAGCGCGAAGCTCTGCCGGCCGGCCTGTTCCATGATGCGGCGGATCTCCGTCTCACGCCCGAAGAACATCGACTCGGGTGCTGGGCCCTCACTCACGAAGGGCGAGACGAGTCGGAGGTCAACGCTCTCCACAATCCTACGAATGAAGAACTCGCGCCCCTCGGCCCGTCGGCGCAACAAGATCTCGGCTACATCTTCATGCCCGAGAACCGCCAGCTGCGGTCGCATCGTCCGCCCCGATCCCGCGGCCGATCTCCGAGCCGCATCGGGATCCACCAGGTCGATTACGACCGCAAGCCGAGCAACAAGCGGCCCGGTCCTGAGCACCTCATCGATGCTCTCGATCAGCTCGCTCCTATCTCGCAAACGTCCCGCGTGGATTTCGAAGACGGGGAGCGGCGAGGGAAGTCGCAGCCTTGAGTCGCGCATTTCCAGGCCCTGCACCAGCAAGTGATCCCGGGTCGACACGAGTTGATGACCGTAGCCGAGACGGTCGACCAGCAGGGACAGGACTGAGCGGCTGGATGATTCCCCGCGAGCGGCTAGCAGCCCGATCTCGTTGAGCTGTTGGGAGGCATCGGCTATCAGACCCTGACCCTCGACGGTCCGGAGGTCGTATGCAGGGTGGTTAGTGGAGAACCGAAGAAGGAATGACTCGGTCGCGTCGATCGGGGCGTTCAGTAGGCTTGCCGTTACGGGGCGGCCGGATCGAAGGGCGACGAGTGCGACCCGGTCGAGCAGCTCCTCGCTTTGAGGATCCCCGATCTTGAGCTCGCCCCGATGCACTCTCCCAGCGCGGTGCGCTGCCTCCGCCAGCTCGCCCGAACGAAGCCCGGTGACGTTCATCAGATGCTGGAGACGCGGGGCTACTCGTCGCACAACCTGGCTCATGTTCAGAAACCCAGGCCCGTCCGCCACCACTGCAAGCACGAGGCCGTTGCGAATGAGGGTTGACTGAAGCTCAGGAAGACCTTGAAATATCTCCGTCTGGCGGCCACCTGCCCGCGTTTGAAAGATCACAAGCACGGCAAGAATGGGCTCCCCCCGCTCGGAGACCACGAAGTCGAAGCTCCGACGAGCCTGCGGCAGCCACTCGTTGGAACTGACCGAGAACTCCGGTCGGTTGCCAGCGAGTGTCACGAGCGCGTCATTGACGAGGTCAACCAGCTTGGTGCGGCGACGGCGGGATCGGGAAGACTGAGCGTCTTTGAGCAGAAGACCGACGACGACTCCTGAGAGTGGAGCTCCCAGGGTCCATTGCTGCCATCGCTGGAGCTCGGAGAGTGCCTCGTTGCTGTGCCTGACGAGCTCCGTGGGCTGAACTCCGAGCAACAGTGCGGCTAACGTGGTCCCCTCGCGGGACTGCAGCAGCCCGGCGAGATCGTCAGGAGCTGACTCGAGGCGACTAATCGCCGGGCCCAACCCGTGCATGGCCTCGTTGAGCGAGCGAACGTCTACGACATCGCCGGGTTCGAGGATGTCCTGGCGCAGAGTGCTGAGAAACCCATTCGCATCCACGGATGCAGTCTACCGAGCGGACCTACCCAGTGAGGGCCGGCGAGACAGGCGTTCCTTCGGGCACAGATGCCGACGATGCAAGTGACAGACTCGATCGGCCATCGAGGATCGGCGCCTCAGAAGGACCCCATTCCGGGCGGAGACGCGGTCCTTGCGATTGGGGCCATCGGTTGTTGACTGTATTAGGATCGCCCACCTGACCAGCGCGATCCGGAGGACCGTCTACCCGAACAACTCCCCCTGCTGCTCGGCAGCCTTCTTCTCGACGCGCTCCGCCTGCTGGTAGATCGGGAGCACGAGGAGCGGGAGGGACCGCCGCCGCCCGTCGAGGAGCTCGCGGATCGTGAAGATCTGCACCCGCGGGTACTCCCGCTTGGAAAGCTCGGAGTAGAAGACGCCCGCCCCCGATGACTCCACGAGCATAGGCTTGGACGGCTCCTCCAACGTCAGGAACACGCCGAGCGGAGCGCCCTCGCGCTGCATCGTCCCGATGAGATCGCGGACCTGCGCGACGTTGACATGCCCGGACTTGACGGACACGAGCACCGGGCGAACCTGACCTCCGGCGTCGGTGAAGGTGATGCGCCCGTCGATCCCGGAGTCCGCGCCCTTCTTGCGGTCCCCGACCGACTGCGCGTCGATCAGGGAGAGCGCCCAGTACTGGAACTCGTACCGGCCTTCGAGGCTCTGGGCGGCCAGCATCCGAGCGCCCTCTACGTCGTTCGGTTGGCCAATCACCTTGACCTCGCCGAGCGCCGGGAACGAGTCGCGGAGCCGAGCTCGCATGACCGCGATGGAGAGGTGCGTGACGTCGATGCCGACCCACCGGCGGCCGAGCCTCTGCGCGGCGATCACGGCAGTGCCGCAGCCGCAGAACGGGTCCAGCACAAGGTCGTCCGGTCTAGCCCCAATACCAGTAACTTAGGGTGGAGCGAGCACCCGGACCGCATCGGCCGGTGAGAGGGTCGGGCAGGGCCAGGCGCGGTGGACGGCGCGCTTGACGCCGAACTTCGACATCTTGCGCTTGACCACCCGGGCCGCCGCGCGCAGCCGCCGCGGCGGGAGCAGGCAGGCCAGGATCTCGCCGATGGCCCGTCGCACGGCACGCGCCAGTCCGACGCCCCCGGACGACCCCTGGCGCACGCTGCGCCGGGCGGCGTGGAGGGCTCGTGTGAAGGAGAGCCGGTCGGGATCGAGGTGGTCGTCGTCGGCGGCGGCCGCCAGGAGCGCCCGCAGCGCGTAGTGCACGCAGCAGAACCCCCAGGCCTCCTGGTAGACGCCCTCCACCGTGCGCGAGCGCAGCACCAGGCGTGGCCCCCGCTGGTGGGTCTTGAGCTCGTCGAGCGCGGACTCGATCTCCCAGCGCTCGGCATACAGGGCGGCGAGCTCAGGCGCCGA
>JAKAHF010000195.1 GCA_021815245.1 Actinomycetes bacterium | reverse complement strand
CGTCATGTTGATCTTCGTGACCTTCGGCACCCTCGAGTACACGGGAGTGTTCGAGCAGGTCACGGCGGGGACGTTCAGCGAGGGCACGCTCATCGCCATAGCTCTGCTCCTCTTCATGGGGGCGATGGGCAAGTCGGCGCAGTTCCCGCTGCACGTCTGGCTGCCCGATGCCATGGAAGGCCCGACTCCCGTGTCGGCCCTCATCCATGCCGCCACCATGGTCACGGCCGGCGTCTACCTGGTCGCGCGGAGCGCCGTCATCTTCGCGAGCGCGCCCGATTCGCTCCTCGTGGTGGGGGCGATAGGCACTTTCACCGCCATCTTCGCCGCGATCATCGGCATCTGCCAGAAGGACATCAAGAAGGTCCTCGCCTACTCCACCGTGTCGCAGCTCGGCTACATGTTCATGGCTCTCGGCGTGGGGGCGTGGTCGATCGCCATCTTCCATCTGGTCACGCACGCCTTCTTCAAGGCCCTGCTCTTCCTTGGCGCCGGAGCCGTGATCCACGCGTTGAACGGCGAGCAAGACATGGACAAGATGGGTGGTCTCGCCAAGAAGATCCCCGCCACCTACTGGACCCTGGTGGCCGGCGCCCTCGCGCTCTCGGGCATCTTCCCCTTCGCCGGTTTCTGGTCGAAGGACGACATCCTCGGCCAGGTGTGGAAGAACGGCAAGTACTACCTGTGGGTGGTCGGCATCATCGCGGCCTTCATCACCGCTTTCTACACGTTCCGCATGATCTTCCTAACCTTCTTCGGCAAGGAGCGTCCGGCGCACGGCGACGAGCATCACGTGCACAAGAACCCGCTCACGATGATCGTGCCGCTCGTTGTGCTCGCGGTGGCGTCGCTGCTCGGAGGCTTCCTGGGGCTGCCGGGCAAGCTGGGTGTGATTCAGGCCTTCTTGGAGCCGGTGTTCGCTCCGGCCAACCACATCCTCGAGATCGAGGAGCATGGTCTCAAGGCCATCGACTACGCGCTAATGGTCATCTCGCTCCTGGTCGCCATGTGCGGCATCGCCCTGGCGTGGGTGATGTATATCCGCCGCACCGACCTGCCGGTCGCGATAGGGGCGAAGCTCCGGCCGGTCTACAAAGCGGTCTACAACAAGTTCTACGTCGACGAGTTCTACGACGCCACCTTCGTGCGGCTCGCGGTCGACGGCTCGCACTGGGTATGGCGCAAGTTCGACGAGAAGATCATCGACGGAGCGGTCAACGGCACCGGCTGGCTGTGGCAACAGGCCGGCACGGCGATCAGACCGCTACAGTCGGGGCGGGTGCAGAACTACCTGCTGTGGATGTTCTTCGGACTCTTCGTGATCGTTACCGTGGTCATCTTCGTGGCGGTGTGACATGGATTTCGCAGCGCAGATAGGTTTCCGCGGACTGACGATCCTCACCTTCCTGCCGATGTTCGGCGCGCTGGTGATGCTCATCTTCATGCGCGGACGTCCCAGCGCCTATAAGACCACGGCGCTGGTCACGAGCATCTTCACCTTCGCCCTGTCCGTCTATCTGGTCACCCAGTTCCAGACCGGCACGGCTGAGTTCCAGTTCGTCGAGAACAGCTCCTGGATCGCGAGCCTTGGCATCTCCTACCACCTGGGCGTCGACGGCATCTCGATGATCCTGATACTGCTGACGACGCTCCTGACGGTGCTGGCCATCATCGGCTCGTGGAACTCCATCAAAGACCGGGGACTGGCCTTCTTCATCAGCCTGCTCATACTCGAGACCGGCATGCTCGGCGTCTTCGTGTCGCTCGACCTCTTCCTGTTCTACGTGTTCTGGGAAGTGCAGCTCATCCCGATGTACTTCATCATCGGCCTGTGGGGCGGAGCGCGCCGGGTCTACGCGGCTATCAAGTTCTTCCTGTTCACGTTCGTGGGCTCGGTTCTCATGCTGGTCGCCATCCTCGCGGTGGTCTGGTGGTACTCCAAGAACGGCGGCCCGCTCACCTTCGACATCCTCGAACTGCAGAAGGCGGGCTTCAACGGGTCGCTGGCGGCCTGGTCGTTCGCCGCGTTCTTCATAGCCTTCGCCATCAAGGTGCCCATGTTCCCGGTGCACACCTGGTTGCCCGACGCCCACACCGAGGCGCCGACCGCGGGCTCGGTGATCCTGGCCGGCGTGCTGCTGAAGATGGGCGTGTACGGCATGATCCGCTTCTGCATCGGGTTCTTCCCCGAGGTGGCGGTGAAAGCCATGGTGCCGGTGCTGATCTTGTCGGCGTTCGCCGTGGTCTACGGGGCCGCCATGTCACTGGTGCAGCCCGACATGAAGCGGTTGGTCGCGTACTCCTCGGTGAGCCACATGGGGTTCGTCACCGCCGGTCTCTTCACGTTCAACCAGCAGGGCATCGAGGGCTCGGTGCTGCAGATGGTCAACCACGGCGTGCTGACGGGCGCCCTCTTCATGATGGTCGGCTTCTTCTACGACCGCACGCACACCCGTCTCATCAAGGACTACGGGGGCCTGGCCAAGCCCATGCCGGTGGCGGCGGCGTTCTTCAGTCTCTTCGTGCTGGGCAGTCTGGGTCTGCCCGGATTGAACGGGTTCGTGGGCGAATTCCTGATCTTGATCGGAATCTTCCAGTACGCGAAGGTCTTCGCCGTGATCGCCTCGATCGGGATCGTGCTGGGGGCCGCCTATCTCTTGTGGATGTATCAGCGCACCATGTTCCAGCAGGCCAACGAGAAGTGGTTGAGCCTGAAGGATCTGAGCGCGCGGGAGATCATCGCGATCGCGCCGCTGGTCATCTTGGCCGTGTGGATCGGCATCTATCCGCACACATTCCTCAATCTGCTGCATGTGCCCGCGGAGACCATCATGTCGCAGGTGCAGCCCTACCTGGCCGAGCATGGGGGCAGCGTTCTCCAAGCGGTCTCAGCCTTCTTCGGGGGGAACTAGATGCAGGCGCCTGATCTCATTCCCGTCATCCCCGAGCTGATCCTGCTGGTCGGCGCGTGCCTCATCCTCCTGGTCGAGCCCTTCTTGAAGCCCGGCGAAGACGGGCGAGTCGACAGGACGGCGGTCATCGCCCTGGCGCTCGTCGCACTGCTTGGCTCCATCGTCGTCTCGATCGCGTTCGCAGGCGAAAGCCGCACCAGCTTCTCGGGAATGCTGGTGCTCTCCGACTGGGCGATCTTCTTCAAGGTGCTCTTCGCTCTCGCAGGAGCTCTCACGGTGCTCTTGTCATCGAGCTACCTGGAGTCGCAGAAGCGTCACCTGGGCGAGTACTACGCACTGTTGCTGTTCGCGATCATCGGCATGGACCTCATGGCCGCCGCTCGTGACTTCATTCTGCTGTGGGTCGCGCTCGAGCTCATGTCGATCGCCAGCTACCTGCTGGCGGCGTTTTTCCGCTACCGCGTCAGGTCGAACGAATCGGCGCTCAAGTATCTTCTGACCGGGTCGTTCGCGTCGGCGATCATGCTGTACGGCATCTCGCTCGTGTACGGCCTTGCCGGAGCGACTTCCTACAAGGCCGTCGGACAGGCGCTCGCCGATCCGGCCGCGTTCGGCGCGATCGGCAGGCCGGGGGCGCTCATCGCCATCCTGCTGGTAGCCATCGGTCTCGCCTTCAAGGTGTCGGCGGTTCCGTTCCATCAGTGGATCCCCGACGTCTACCAGGGGGCGCCGACTCCGATCGCCGCCTTCTTCTCGGTTGGTCCCAAAGCGGCGGCCTTCTCCGCCTTCATCGCAGCCTTCATCATCGCCTTCGGTGCGGACGCGGGCACCGTGCGCGATTGGGGCATCTTCTTCCTGGTGCTCGCCATCGTCACGATGCTCGCGGGCAACCTGTATGCCCTGGTGCAGACCAATGTCAAACGCATGCTTGCCTACTCGTCGATCGCCCACGCCGGATATCTGCTGACAGGCTTGGCCGCCATGGGTTGGGGCAACAACACCTATCCCGGCAAGGGCATGCTGGTCTACCTGGCCGCCTACACCTTCATGAACCTTGGCGCGTTCGGCATCCTCGGCTACCTGAAGTCGGTGACTCCCGAAGGCTTCGACTATTCGCTCAAGTGGTTCGCCGGTCTCGGACGGCGCTCGCCGTGGGCCGCGTTGCTCCTGACGCTGTTCCTGCTGTCGCTCGCGGGTATTCCGGGCACCGCCGGGTTCATCGGCAAGTTCTACGTGTTCAGCGGGGTCGTGTACGCGAACCTGTGGTGGCTGGCGGTCATCGGCGTCATTCTCAGCGCCGTCTCGGCGTACTACTATCTGCGTGTGGTCATCTACATGTTCTTCAAGGAGCCCGAAGAGGAGTACGTGCTGAAGGAGCGCATCAACGGCGGCACGGCCATGGCTCTTGCTGTCGCGGCCATCGCGACCGTCGTCATCGGCGTGCTGCCGTCCTGGCTCTGGGACTCGGCCGCCAGCGCTTTCGGCGCGTTGATGAAGTAGCGCGCGCAGGGGGCGACTAGTTCGATTCTTGGGGTGCGATGGTGCTTCTCCAGGCCGATTGGGTGCTTCCTATCAGTTCACCGCCTATCTCCTGCGGTGGGGTGTTCGTCAAGAATGGGTCGATCGTCGCGGTCGGCGACGCGCGCCTCATGCGTCGGGACCTTTGGGCGGAGCCCGTGATGGAGTTCCCCGGGTGCGTGCTCATGCCGGGGCTCATCAACGTTCACACTCACCTCGAGTACTCGGCCTTTCGGGGACTGCTGCCCGCCGGCGGCTTCGGTCTCTGGATGTTGGGGCTGCTGCGGGCCCGTCGCAGGCTCGACCTCGAAGACTACGCGGCCTCGGCGCTCTGGGGAGCTCATGAGTGCGTGCGGAGTGGGGTCACCACGGTCGCCGACACCACCTACGAGGGAGCCATCGTAGCGCGCGCGACCCACGCCGCGGGGCTGCGCGCCCGCGTCTACGTCGAAGCCTTCGGTCTCGACGACGCCAAGCTGCCGGAGGCGATGGGGAGGCTCGAAGAACGGGTCGAAGCCGTGCGGCGAGAGTGCGAGAAACCTTTCGGCGAGGAGGGCGATCCGGGCTCGCCGGCCGCTACCCGCCTCGTCGAACCGGGGGTCTCGCCCCACGCTCCCTACACCGTATCGGCGCGCCTCTACCGGGAAGTGGCACGTTTGGCCCGGCACGCCAAGCTGCCGTTGGCCACGCACCTTGCCGAGTCGCAGGCCGAAGTCGACCTCCTGAAGGGCAAGAGCAGCCCGATCACCCGGGCCTACCAGGCCGCCAACCTGTGGACGGGGCAGAACTGGACGCCGCCCCGCATGAGTCCGGTGCGATACGTGGCGCAGACCGGGGCGCTCGGCCCCGCCTCGCTGGCCGTGCACGTGGTGCAGGCCGATGCCGATGACATCGCAGCGCTGGCGGCGACAGGGGCGGGGGTGGCTCACTGCCCGCGGTCGAACACGCGGCTGCAATGCGGCGCCGCGCCGGTCGCCGAACTGATCGCGGCCGGCATCGCGGTCGGACTGGGTACCGACAGTCTCGCCTCGAACGACAGTCTCGACCTGTTCGTCGAGATGCGCGCCGCCCTAGCGATGAGTCAAGCCCGCGCGGAGAG
>JAKAHF010000194.1 GCA_021815245.1 Actinomycetes bacterium | reverse complement strand
AGGCGCCGCGCTAGGATGTACGCATGTACGCGTAGCGTACCAGCGTACAAGACGGGGTGAATCCATGGTGGCTTCAAGGGATGAGATAGCGGCGGCGTTCGGCGGTCTGGCGCTGCGCTATGGGTATCGCCGCGCTTCGGTGGACGATCTTGCTCGAGCGTTGCGCATCTCGAAGCAAACGATCTACGAGCATTTCGCCACCAAGAAAGACCTCTACCGGGCTTCGGTCGAGCTGTGGGCACGGCAGCAACGGCAGCACGTGGAGTCGCTGCTCACGGAGGTCACGGCACTTGGTCGCATAACCGAGGTGACGACGATCGCCTTCGCCGACGCCCGTCGTGGCTTCGAGGAGAACCCCCGTCTCGACGCGACCGAGCCTCCCGAGATCGTGGCGGAGGTGAACGCCCTGGTCTTCGGTCCGCTGGTCGAGGGTCTGATCGTGGAGGGGAACGCGGCCGGTGAGTTCCACGTGGACGACCCCCAGATGACGGCTGCTTTCGCGATGGCCGTCGGCATGGAGGCGATCCGCATGATGCGGGGCGACCCCGCCAGCCGGGCTCCCGAGGCGGCGCTCGAGGCTATGCGCCGTCTCGTAGCCGGGGTCGTGAAGCCCCCAGCCCGGGGGTGCGAACCGTGAAGGCAGTGATCATATCCGATGGCGAGGCCAGATCGGAGCTGTCGGAGAGTCTCAAAGCCGGCATCGTCGACGCGCTGGTCGCAGGCGGGAACGAGGTGTGTTCGGTGGAGCTGGAGAGGGACACCGTGGCGCCGTGCCTCGGCTGTTTTCGTTGCGCGACCAGTCACCCGGGCGAGTGTGTCAACAGGGACACAGTGGCCGAGCTGCGCAAAGATGCCCGCAACACCGGTCTCACTGTCTTCGTGACGCCGGTCGTGTTCGGGCAAGCCTCGTCGGCCGTGAAGAACGCCGTCGACAGAGGCACCGGCAGCCATGATTGGCAAATGATCGTCGGCTACGGGGGCGAGGTCGACGAAGAAGAGAGGAGCACCTTCATCGACCTCATCGCGAAGCACTGTGGTGCGGCCGATATCGTTCACCCGGGCATGGTCGGGCGCGTCGATGTGTTCGTGACGAGTTCGGCCGCGGAGAACGACGAGATCTGCGCGTTCGTGCGCGACGTAGCGGGGGCGGAGGTCTGCGCATGAAGACCATCTGCCTGGTGAATGGGAGTCTACGCGGCAAGAAAGCATCGTCGCTCAGACTCCTGAGCGAGATGGAGAACCGGCTGCCCGATACCCAGTACCTCAAGACCATAGTCAGAGTCAAGGCGCGCCCTTGGGGCGGCTACCCACCGGCAGTGCTGGGTCGATTGGCCTCCGCCGACGCGCTTGTGCTCGTCTTTCCGCTCTATGCGTACGCACTGCCGGGTGCGCTCACGCGGCTTCTCGAGGAATTCCAGGTGTTCGTCGCCGGCGCTGGTACGCACGATCGGGACGTCAGGGTCTACGCGATCGTCAACTGCGGGTTCCCGAGGCCGGTCGTGTTCGACGAGTGCATCAGGGTGCTCAAGAACTTCTGCCGCCGGCTCTCTCTCGACTGGAGGTTCGCGGTCTGCGTCTCCGCCGGCCCGGTGGTAGTCGCGACCATGGGGTTGCCGTTCGTCAATCCGAGACTGAAGAAAGGTCTCGCGGCCATCGCGACCGACCTCGCGTGCGAAGACCGGCCGCTGCGCAGTGACTACTTCGTCAGGCCCGCGCTTCCCGCGCCGATCTGCCTGCTGGTCAAGAGATGGTTCGAGCGGAAGATGGACATGCGATAGGGCTCGACACCGGCCCCTACTGTGTCGTCGACTCCGGTGGGTCGCCGCGGCGCTTTCTTCGCGGCGCGCGTGAGCGACGGTCGACGAAGTACTTCACCGTCGTGCCCTGCACCAGGATGGAGAACACCACCACCACGTAGGTCACCGTGATCAGGGTCGAACGATGGTCTCCGATGGGTAGGGAGAGCACGAGGGCCACCGGGATCGCTCCACGCAGCCCGGCCCAGGTGATGAGCGGCGTCGCTCGCCAGCTGACGTCGGCGACGGGTTTGATGGCCACCATGGGGATGCCCACCGACAGGAAGCGCGCGATGAGCACCACCGGGATGGCCGCGAGCGCGACCAGCAGCCGCTCCACGGAGAAGGCGGTCGTGAACGCGACCGCTTCCAGGCCGATCAACACGAAGAGCGTGGCGTTGAGAATGATCTCGACCATCTCCCAGAAACGGTCGAGGTTCTCCTTTGTGCGGGCCGACATGCCCTTGCTTCGCCCCTGATTGCCCATGACGATGCCGGCGACCGCCATGGCGAGCGGGCCCGAGATGCCCACCGCCTGCGCGATCGCGTACCCCGCGGTGACGAGCGCAAGCGTGATGAGTATCTCGACGGGGTAGTCGTCGATCGTCCGCACCACGCGGTAGCCGAAGTAGCCCAGCGCCAACCCGAAGACGAAACCTCCGAGGGCCTCTTCGGCAAAAAGGATCCCGGCCTCGGCGGCCAGCGGCAGGTGTCCCTCTCCGGTGACGAGTTGCAGCAGGATGACGAAAACGACCACGCCGAACCCGTCGTTGAAGAGGGATTCTCCGCTGATGACGTGCTCCATGTTGCGAGACACCTTCGCCTGTCTCATGATGGGGAGCACCGCGATGGGGTCGGTAGGCGAGATCAGGGCGCCGAAGAGCAGGGAGTAGGTGAGTGGAACGTCGATGCCCGTCAGGCGGAACAATCCGTACACTCCGAACCCGATGATGATCGTCGAGCCGATCACTCCGATGGTGGCGAGGCTGAGCACCTGCATCCGTACTTCTCTCAGGCTGGTCAGGTTGATCTGAAGCGCGCCGGCGAAAAGCAGGAAGCTCAGGATGCCGTTGAAGATGACCTCGTTGAAGTCGATCTCCGCGACCGCGGACCGCACGGTGGCGATGCCGGGCAGTCCCGTGTGCTCGAGGCCGATGATGATGAGCGACACCACCAACGCCTGGAGCATGAGGCCGATCGTGGGAGTGAGCTTGAGAAACTTGCTGTTCACGTAGCCGAACAGGGCGGCAAGGAAGATGAGTAGCGAGATGATGGTGAAGATGCTCACGGCACCGAATTGTAGCTGAGCGCCGGCCCTCTCATCCAAAGGCATCACGCCCTCGGTTTGCGCGGCATGTCTCGGTCTCACGTTCTTGCCTCCGGTACCGATACCAGGAGTACATCTCATAGTGGGTAGTCCGGATCTGGGGGGCACTTCAATGGATAAGTCTGCAAAGCGGGCGCGGTTTCAGATAGTCGCGACGATGCTGAGTCTCTGTCTGCTCGTCGCCGCGTGTGGACAGAGCCCGAACTCGAGTATGAACAGTACGACTCTCCACCCAGACGCCGAGTCGACTCCGACCTCTTCAACAGCCGATGCGACCGCTACCGATGAAGTGACTCAGTATCTGGCCGACCTGCAGGATTGGAGGTCGGTGTATTGGGATCGCGTCGACGCGGGCGCCTTCACGTTCGATGATCCCCTGGCGCCTACCGGCCAAGAGATCGAGAGGGCCCAAGCCATGGTCGACCAGCAGCTTGCCTCGGTCGACGCGCTCAGGCTGATCACGGCGCCTCCGGCATTGACGGCGATCCACGCCCAATACGTTGAAGCGATAACCGGCGAAGCCCAGGCTGCGCAACGCATGGTCGAGGTCATCAGGACTGCGAGTTGGGGCGACATGGATCTCGTCATGGGCGCCTTGAATGAGGCGCGGGCTCTCGAGGTGGCGGCCATGGCCGACCTCGAAGAGTATCTGACTACGTGCGGAGTGATCCCGGCCTCACAGGCCGGGGAGGAGGAGTTGGTGACGTACTCGGATGCAGAGCTGGGTTTCAGCATTCGGTACCCGAAGTCGTGGATCGAGTATCCGTCGCTGCTCGAGGGTTTGGGGCTGCATGCCGAGGCGACCGGTCTGGCCATCGGTGACCCGTCTCACGGAAAGTTCGGAACGATGCCGGCAAACTACATAATCCTAGGAGCGGGACCCTACGATCCGAAGGCCGATGGTTCGTCGATCGAAGCGCTCAGACACGATCTCGCCGAACGTTCAGAGGAATACGAGATCCTCAAACCGGCGCGCGAAATCAACTTGAACGGTCTGGATGCCGAGGAGGCTACCGCAACCATCTCCCCACAGGGTCATACTCTGATGTTGCGAACCGTCTACGCGCATGCCGGCACTGTCTCGTTCATCATCCAGCTCTGTGCTGAAGCAGCGGTCTGGGAAGCGGAGAGCGCTGTGTTCGAGGCGGTGCTGGAGAGCCTGACGGTGGACGCGGCTACATAGCGCCAGCGTCTATGGCCCTTGCTCTCGTGTGGGGGCGGAGGGCGTCATTGAGGGCACGACCGGACGCAGACGGCCGCGCGATCCGAACCACCACGCGCCCGCGATGCCCGCGACAACGAGCGCGATGGCTATCCATTGTTGCTGAGTCAGTCCCAGGGCCACCGTCTCGTTGGTGCGGATGAACTCCACCAGGAAGCGCTCGACGCCGGCGACGATCGCGTAGACGAACATCAGTGGGCCCTCGCGTTTGAAGCGCGGGCCGACGACCCACGCGAGCAGCGCGAAGATGACCAGGGAGGCCAGACTCGAGTAGAGCTGAGTGGGATGGACGTGCACACCTTCCGCGGTCGGCGGCACACCCTGCGGGAAGCACATGCCCCAGGGGAGGTCCGTCGGCGTCCCGTGGCAGCAGCCGCGAAGAAAGCACCCGATGCGGCCGAATGTGTAGCCCATCGAGAGCGCGATGGCTCCGGCGTCCATGATCGCGGCCAGTCTCTGCTTGGCGACCAAGGTGACGACGACCACGGCGGCAACGGCTCCGAAAAAGCCGCCGAACCAGACCAGGCCCGAGCCGCTCACCAGATTCCTGGGAAACTCCCCGGGATGCAGGATGAGGTAGTGGATCTTCGCTCCCAGAAGACCGCCCACAACGGCCGCGATGAGAAGCGGGTAGATGAAGTCGGGCCTGACGCCGCGCTTCTTGAACTGCCAGTGGGCGACGATGCCGGCGGAGACGAAAGCCAGGGCCATCATGAGCCCATAGGAGTTCATGGTGAAGCCGCCGATCTTGAACAGCTCGGGGTGCAAGCAGCCCCTCCTCACGTCGTTGCACTCGCGCATGGCCGCAGGCGATACTCGGCCACCGGACATTCTCTCACGGGCGAAGAGGAGACTTCTCTCACACGACAGCTGGACGACGGTTTTCGAAACCCCCCATCCCCAACGACTGCTATGCTACCCAGCGATGCTTCACATCACTGAAATCTCCAAGTCTTTCGGCAGCCAGACGCTGCTCGAGGGCGCGAGCCTTCATGTCAAGCCGGGCATGCGCATCGGACTGGTCGGTCCCAACGGGGCCGGCAAGACCACGCTGCTGCGCATCATCGTGGGCGAGATGTCGCTCGACGGCGGCGAGATCAGCGCCCGTAAAGACCTGCGCATCGGCTTCCTGCCGCAGGAGATCGAAGAGATCGCCGATCATGCCGTCATCGATGAGGTGCTGGCATCGCACCTCGAGGTCCTCACCG
>JAKAHF010000193.1 GCA_021815245.1 Actinomycetes bacterium | reverse complement strand
TCTACCTGCACCAGGCACGAGTTCGGTGCCTGGCCGGGCGAGGTCGGCGTGATGAAGCGCTTCGAGGTAAGCATGTTGACGCAACCGGCGATGTCGGCCGAGTGGCCGGGCTCCCCGATCGGTATGTAGTCGCCGCACGACTCGTACGCGTGCACGATGCCGGGTGGCACACGCTCGGTGACCTGCGCCGCGAAGATGACCTCCGCACGGTCGTTGTAGGCTCGAATGAGGTCGCCGTCGTTGATGCCGCGGGCGCGAGCGTCGTGCGTGTTCACGCGCATGATCCAGTAGTAGTGGTCGCCCACGAGCACGCGGTGGTCCTTGACCTCGTTCGTCCACGAATCCTTGGCGTCACCGACCGTGTGGAAGGTGTAGCGCGGATGCGGTGAGACCACCGCGAGCGGGTACTTCGCGAACAGTTCGGTCGTGTGGTGACCTTCCCAGCTCTCGATGTACTGCGGGCCCATGACCGGCCGCTCGGGGTCTTCGCCGTCGGTCTCGTAGAAACGCTTGAGGCTGTTGGCCACGAACTCGATCTTGCCGCTCTGAGTCTGCAGACCCTTGCCGGCTATCTGATCCCAGGGGGGCGGACCCCAGTCGGGGGTGTCTTTGACCCGGTCTTCGGCGAACCAGCGCAGGGCGGGCGTGCTGATCTCGTCCTCGGGAACGGGCACGAGGTAGTAGCCCTTCTTCTCGAACTCCTCCCAGCTGATGCGCTTGGGCAGGTCGGTGGCGTTGAAGACGCGCTTGATCCAATCGAGCTCGCTGTGGCCACCATCGGTGTACTTGTCGGCGAAGCCCAGGCGCTCGGCCAGAAGGCGGAAGATCTCGTAATCGGATTTGGATTCACCCAGCGGCTCGATGCATTTCTTCTGGAAGACGATGAGCCGGTGGTTGACCTGGTCGAACTTGTGCGTGCCGTAGCCCGACGGATGCGCCCAGTCGCCGATGTCGTTGCGCTCGAAGTTGGTGCACGCGGGCAGGATGATGTCGGCGAACCGGGCCTCACCCTCGAACCAGATCGACTGGTTGACCACGAACGGCACCTTGCCTTCACGGTAGCCCTGAACGAACCGGTTGGTCTCGGTCATGGTGCCGATGAACGACCCACCGTAGCGATAGTACATCTGAGCGAACGGATACCCCGACGCCGGGTACTGGTACTTCTTGAACTGCATCTCGATCGAACCGCCGCAGAAGCCCTTGCTGCGCCACTCCAGCCGCTGATGTTTCATCATCTCGGGGATGAGGAGGCGGTAGCCGATCTGACCTTCAGCTCCACGCTGAGGGTTGGAGACGAAGCCACCTTTCGGCCACATGCTGGGGGCGAGCCGGTAGCTGGCCGCCGTGCCGGCGATGTCGCCCGACATGCCGCCCTCGGAGTAGCCGGGGAAGTAGAACGTGCGGTCGGCCGGCACGCCGCCGGTGGTTGAGTAGATGTTGCTGCCGGGTTTGCCAAGGCCCTGCATGGCAGCCAGGGCGATCATGGTGCGGGCGAATTCCGCCCCGTACGAGGAACGCGAGGCGCCGCCCCAGCCGCCCATGCCACCGGCTGCAAGCATCGTCTTCTTCGAGGCCCACTCACGGGCGAGGGCCCTGATCTCGCGGGCCGGAATTGTCGATTCGGCCTCGGCCCACTCGGGGGTCTTGGGCCGTCCGTCGCTCTCGCCCAGCACGTAGGCCTTCCATTCGTCAAAGCCGTGTGTGCGGGTGGCGACGTACTCCTTGTCGTAGGTGCCCTCGGTCAACCATACGTAGGCGATGCCGAGGCCCAGGGCGACGTCGGTGCCCATGCGGGGGGCCATCCACTTGTCGGCGACGAGGCCGGCGGTGTGGTTGTAGAAGGGATCGATGAACACCATTTTCACGCCGAGCTGTTTGAGCCAGTCGCGGCGGGGAGTGCTCTCGTGGGCGCCGTACACGCCGCCGGTGGTTTCAGGGTCGGACGACCAGAAGACCATCATCTCGCAGTGCTTGAGGGCGTCTTCGAGCAGGTCGTACTGCTCGGGAATGCCGAGGCGGTTGGCGAAGCCCCACATGTGGTCGCCGCCCCACTGCCAGCCTTCCCAGCTGTCGGGGTTGTGCTCGACGTAGGTCATGCCCCACAGGTTGATGAAGCGGTTGTAGGCGCTGAAGCGGTAGCCGATGTTGCCCCAGAGATGGTGCGACGAGGCCGTGGTCATGATAGCGGCCGGGCCGTACTCGCGTTTGAGGCGGACCATCTCCTCGGCCACGATGTCGAGCGCCTCATCCCAACTGATGGGCTCGTATCCCGACTCACCGCGTTTGTCGATGTTGCGGTAGCCCTTCGGATCGAAATCCACGCGTTTGAGCGGCGTGAGGATACGCTTGGGGGAGTAGACGGTCGACTTGTGAGCGACCGTCCACGGGGAGAGGGTCGTGCGGCGGGGCGGGGCGAAATCGCGTCCCCTCGCCTTGATGGTCCACGAAGGACCGTCGGTCTCATCCAACTGCAAAGGAATGATGCGGACGATCTTGCCGTCTTCGACGTCCACATGAACGGGGCCACCCGTCGTGAGGTTGGTCAGTCTCTTCATAGTTGCCATGCCGACTTTCACCGCCTATTGCTCGCCCACTGCTAAACTACCAACTAGCAGCACTTGCCGAATGCGCGTAACTAACTGCTGCACACTAGTTTGTGAGCGCATTATACCCTGACTTGAGGCAGACTCGGCGCCGATCAAGGGGGAGGAAAGAGGGGATTTGGCGCAGGGCACAAAACGCATGCACGCGGACGCAAGGCGACGGCAGATCGCCGAGGTCACCGTCGACCTGATAGCTCAGCACGGGCTGCGGGGGGCGACGATGGCCCGCATCGCCGAGGCGGCCGGTGTGCGGCAGGCTTCGCTCTACACTCACTTCAGCAGCCGGCGCGATATCCTGCTGGCCGCGCTCGATGTCGTCTATGAGAAGATCTACGCGTCTCGTGAGACGTCGAGCAACGAGAACTCGCTCGAACGCCTGCGCCAGATGTGCAATCACCATCTCGAGCTATGGGCCACCCAGGGAGAGCAGCATCACGCCCATCCACTGCTCGAGTTCATCGCCGGAGCCAACAGCGAAGGTCTCAGGGAGATCCTGGCCGAGAAGCACCTTCAGTCCATCGAGGCTTTCGCTACCGTCGTGCGCCAAGGTCAAGATGAGGGCAAGATCCCGCCGGAGGTCGATGCCGACCAAGTGGCGTGGCTCATCACCGGATGGGCCTTCGCCGGCGACGTGTCGCATCTCATGGGCTTCGAGAAGTTTCTCGACCCCAGTGTCTCGGTGCACTGGCTCGATGTCATCTTCACGAGCTTTCGAAACGGTGTGCCGGTCTGTTCGGGCTCGGAAGGGCCGAGCGGAGAGGTATCCGCGGGCCGCTAAGCCGGTCCGGCCGCGCGCTGTCTTCGGATAGGCCCGCCCGAGGCAGATTCGGGCCGCTTTCTGCCTTGACACCTCTAGTGGGCTCCACTATTATCTGCGGTCGCGTTTGGAAGCTCGGTGGAGAGACGTGTTTCGCCGCCGAGCCCTAAGGGAGGCAGTGTGAAGACCTATTCGGCAAAACCCGGTGAAGTAGAGCGCAAGTGGTGGGTCGTCGACGCTGAGGGCAAGAACCTCGGACGGTTGTCGACGGAGATCGCCGACGTGCTCAGGGGTAAGAACAAGCCGCAGTACACCCCGCACGTTGACACCGGGGATTTCGTCGTGGTCGTCAACGCCGAGAAGATCGCGGTTACGGGCAAGAAGATGACCGACAAACTCTATCGTCGCCACTCGGGCTACCCGGGCGGTCTGACGACCGAGAACCTCGCTCACCTTCTCAATCGGCGCCCGACCGAGGTGCTGCGCAAGTCTGTGAAGGGGATGCTGCCCAAGAACCGCTTGGCGGCTCAGCAGCTGACCAAGTTGAAGATCTACGCTGGGCCGAAGCATCCGCATGCCGCCCAGAAGCCGGAGGAGTTGCCATGGCAGGTCTAGTGTATTCGGCAACGGGCAAGAGGAAGACCTCGGTCGCCCGCGTGCGTCTCATGCCGGGCACGGGGAATATCATCGTCAACGGCAAAGACGTCAAGGAGTACTTCAATCGTCAGACCTTGATGCTCATGGTCCGCTCGCCTTTGGTCGAGACCGGCACCGACGCCCGTTATGACGTGATCGCCCAGCTGCACGGCGGCGGCAAGTCGGGTCAGGCCGGCGCTCTCAAGCACGGACTCGCCCGGGCTCTGGTCGAAGCCGACCCCTCGCTCAAGACCGATATCAAGCGTGCCGGTCACCTCTCGCGCGACGCTCGTATGGTCGAGCGCAAGAAGGCCGGTCTCAAGAAGGCTCGCAAGCGCCCGCAGTTCAGCAAGCGCTAGAGTCGAGCGCCACACGGCGCGCCCTATCGCCAGGGAAATCAGGGGCGAGGGAGAAATCTCCCTCGCCCTTCTTTTTGCCCTGACCTGGAGTTCTCATGCCCATACTCGATATCGATGTGGAGGCCATCGGTGGCAACACCGAAGCGGTGGCCGGTCTGCTGCGTGCCTCCGCTCTCGACCTGATCGCGGTCACCAAGGGTTGCCTGGGTGAGCCCCGGGTCGCGGCGGCCATGCTCGCCGGTGGGGCCGTGGCCCTTGCCGACACCCGCGACTACAACCTGCGCCGGCTCCGTGCCGCGCTCCCCGAGGTCGAGCTGCATCGCATCCATCTGCCGTCTCTCGAAGAGGAGTTCGAGCCGGGCGACATCAACTACGTGTCGTCGTGGGCGGGTGCCCAAGCAGTCGCGGCTCTCGGTGGCCGTCGCAAGGTCATGGTGCAATTGGAGACCGGCGACGAGAGGGAGGGCGTGCCTCTCGACGATCTGCCCGCGCTGGTCGACCGCATCATCGATGACCCCGGACTCGAGTTCGTCGGCGTGTCGACGAACTACGCCTGCTTCAAGGGGACTCCCGGGCGCATCCATGCTTCGGTGGAGGCCATCGTGGCTGCGGCCGCCGCGCTCCGCGGCGCCGGCCTCACTGTGCCCCGGGTCTCGGGCGGCAACTCCAGCCTGCTGGGGTTGCTGGCCGCGGGGGAGCGTCTGCCCGAGGCGATAACCGAGTTGCGGTGTGGCGAAGCCCTGTTGCTCGGCCACGACGCGCTGTTCTATCGCCCGTTGCCGGGCTGCCGAACCGACGGCTGCAGACTCAGGGCCGAAGTGGTCGAAGAGTATACTAAGCGCGCCGGCGGGCGCCTGGCTCGCCGCCTTGTCTTGGGAGTAGGCAGGCAGGATCTCAGTGCGGGAGCGGTGAGATTCAGCGAACCAGGCTTGAGCGAGGTGGGACGATCGGGTGACTATCTCGTGGTGGAGGCCGGTCCAGAATGGCAGGCTGTGTCGCTGGGCACGATGATCGACATGATCCCCAGCTACGAGGCTCTCGTGGCCGCATGGACGTCTCCTTACGTAGATTTGAGGTTCCGGGGGCTATAACGCTCCAAAAGCTATGACGGAGGTTCAGCGCTGATGTGTGGAATCGTCGGATACGCGGGTAGCCGTCCGTGTCGGGACATCCTCTTTCAGGGACTGCGCAAGCTCGAGTATCGCGGATACGAC
>JAKAHF010000192.1 GCA_021815245.1 Actinomycetes bacterium | reverse complement strand
ATTCGACGCGCTTGCTTCGCAACCGCCGTCCTCGCCTCGCCTCCGGCTCGGCTCAGACCGCTCGCTGCTCGGCAGTCCAGTGGACCGTCTCGCCGACGCTCGCGCCCTCACGGGTTCGGAATCCGCAATGATCGGCGAGCAAGCCCCTGCTGCGAGGTGTGGTCGTAGGCGGAGGGGGCGGGATTCGAACCCGCGAGACCTTGCGGCCTGCCGGTTTTCAAGACCGGTGCAATCAACCGAACTCTGCCACCCCTCCGCGAGATATGCCGCCGGGCATGCGCTGCCCGTAGGCAGAGCGGAGTATAGCCCGTGCGGCGTAACTGGTCGCGTGGGCTAGGACCGCCGACGACGCTACACGCGGGCCATCAGGCCCCCGTGCCAGGGCCGCCGGGTTGCGACGGCTCAGCGGCTCCGAGGACCGGCTAGTTGTAGTAGTACCCGGTTGTGACGAACCAGCCGGCGATCGCGCCGATGATGGCGAAGATGATCCACAGGATGCCGATGACGAACGTGACCCAGCACCAGGTCTTCGCCTTGCGAGACGACTCCATGGCGCCGCTGAAATCGCCGATAGCCAGCCGATTGTTCACCCGGCTTGCATGCACCACGGCCACGATGCCGGTCGGCCAGAAGCACAAGATGAGCACCGCGATCGCCCAACCCAGGTAGCTGGGGACCCGAGGCGCGATGCCGCCCGGCTGCGGTTGCTGGTAGGCCTGGTAGGGCTGCTGATAGCCCTGGTACGGCTGCTGGTATTGCGGCTGGTATGGCTGCTGGTAAGGCGGAGGCGGCGTCTGGTAGCCGCTGCCGGGAGCCCCGCTCGGGGCGCCCCCCGCCTTGTAGGCGTCGAGATCGAGGCCGCATTTCGAGCAGAACCTCGCATCGTCGGTGTTCGACGTGCCGCACTGTGGGCAGAACATAGTCGGCCTCCCTTTGACCGGCGCAATCGTCTTCAGTGTTCACCATGGTAGATGGTCGGCCCCAGAAAGGGAATGACCAAAAGGCCAGGTCGTCGCCCCGTCAGGCGGCCGGTCACCGCCGCGGCGCGTGTTCTAGTAGATGGTGGTCTGCAGGCTGGCCCCGATGATCGCAAAGATGACAATGGCTATGATGGCGAGCACCCATCCGGCTACGGCTATGCCGAAGCTGATCCAGCACCACATCTTGGCCTTGCGCGAGCTCTCACGCGCTCCTTCGAAATCGCCCATGGTGAGTCTGCTGTCGACCTGACTGGCGAAGACCACCGCGGGAATGCCCGTCGGCCAGAAACAGAGGATGAGCACCGCGATGGCCCAGCCCAGGTAGCTCGGTATGTGCGGCCTCGTGCCGTACGGCATGGGCCCATAGGGACCTTGCTGATAGGGAGGCGTCGAGTAGTAGCGCGGGTACGGCTGCTGCTGATAGGGCGGACCCTGGTATTGGCCCTGAGCATACCCTTGGGGCCCATAGCCCTGCGGCCCTCCATATGCCTGCTGCTGGTAGGGTTCTCTCTGGCCTCCCTGGGCCTGGTTGGACGGCGCCTGATAGGCGGTGTTCTCCGAGCCGCTGAACCCGCCGGCAGCGGCGGCATCGACCGCCCGGTCCGCCGTACCGGGCGAATCGGCGTCCTCCCACTGCTGACGATACTTGCCGAGATCGTAACCGCAGGCGCCGCACGAGGTCGCAGTATCGTCGTTCGTCGCTCCGCATTGCGGGCAGTACATGCTCGCCTTCCTTTCGACGTGGGCAGGGCCGCGGGCGGTGGCGTCGCTCGAAGCGACCGTCGCCCGGACCCTCATCGGGTACCACCTCCCTATCTTACGGGAGCGGACACAGCGCGGCTACCTGCGCTCTGCGAAGGAATGGGCGACTGTTCGGCGAACTCTCGATCATCGCGGGAGATCAGCGACCGATCTACGGTCGAGGCAGGAGGCAGAGTAATGAAACCGACGTACTTGGGTGGGGTCAGAGGATATCAGTCGGCCGTCTACCGGCCGGGCATGGGTTGGACCGGCACTGAGAGCCATCGTCATTGGGGACATCAGCCGGCCGTGTTCAAGAAGAGCCAGGGCCGCGCGATGCACATCAGCCCGCTTGGGGTGGCCACTCGGCGCCGTCCCGGTCTGAAGACCAAGGCCGCCATCATCGCCTCGGTCATGACAATCGCGGGGGTCCTCGCCCTCGTCTTCACGGGCGTCACCCAGATCTAGATTGCCGCGGCAGAGCGAAGTGCCGGCCACCAGCCGACCCGCATGACAGATCCGCAATTCAGCGATCGCATCAGGTATGCGGTCGACAACGATTCGATGATCAAGCTCTTCGGCATCGAGGTCGAAGAGACGTCCGAACGTCTCACCAGGGTGTCGGCGGTCGTGCGCGAGGAGTTTCTGCAGCTCCACGAACTGGCGCATGGCGCATTCATCTTCGCCCTGCTCGACGTGGCCTTTGCCCTGACCGTCAACGCCAGGCTCGACGCCGTGGCGGTGCAGTGGAGCATCAGCCAATTCAGATCGGCCAAGCTGGGCGACAAGGTGACCGCGGAGTGCCGTCTGCTGCACGCGGGGCGCCGGTTGATGGTCGTCGAGCTCATGGCACTCAATCCCGAGGGCAAGCTCATCTCCAAGGGCCAGGCTACGGCCATCCCCATCGGGGAGCCGGTTCAGACTCAGGCCCGCTGCTAGAGGACGCTCCGTCTGCGCTGGACGCCGAGCGGAGCGAGCGGTCTCTCAGACGCCGTTCTTCCAGCCGTTCTTGGCGCCGCTCGTGCCTTCAGCCGCCGGGCCCGGCGCGAGCACACCGGGGGCTTTGCGGATGAGCCGTACCTTCTCCGAAGCCATCCTGGGCGATAGTCCGACCGAGTAGATCTCAGGATTGCGCAAGCGGCGCAGTTCCTCGGGCAGTGCCGCCACCCCGGCACGCGCTCGCTGCCGCACCTCGGCGAGGGGCGGCGAGGCGCCCAGGCGTACGCCGTCGCTCATGACGGGTTGCAGCAGGTTCTCGCAGCGAGCCGCATCCCAGATCGCGCGCAGGAAGCTGAGGTCGTGCCGCTCGGCGAACGGCACCGGCTTCGCGGGTTGACCGGGGTCGATGACATCGACGGCCTCGTCGTAGAGCCGGATGATGTCGGCCAGGGGCCGTCCGCCGCCGTCGTAGTAGCGGATGACGCGTTTGCGCCCGGGATCGGTCATCTTGGCCGGGTTCGACGACAGCTTGATGCGGGGCTCCCAGTCGGTGCCGTTGGCGCTCACCGCGACCAGTTTGTACACGCCCCCGAGAGCCGGATAGTCGGAGGCCGTGATGAGGTGAGTGCCCACGCCCCAGGAGTTGATGGGCGCTCCCTGTCGCTTGAGATCGGCGATGAGGCCCTCGTCGAGCTCGTTAGAGGCGACGATGGTCGGATTCTCAAACCCGGCCTGAGCGAACATGCGATTCGCCGCCTTGCTGAGCCGCGCCAAGTCACCCGAGTCGAGCCTGATGGCCGGACGCACCGCGCGACCCGCGTCGCGCATCTCCTTGAAGACGGTGACCGCATTGGGCAGCCCCGATGTGAGTGTGTCGTAGGTATCGACCAGCAGGATGGGGTCGTCAGAGCAGGCCGCGTAGGCGCGGAACGCCTCGAGCTCGCTGTCGAAACTCATGACCCAGGAGTGGGCGTGAGTGCCCCGCACCGGCAGCCCGAACACCTTGCCGGCCAGTACGTTCGATGTGCTGTCGGCGCCACCGATATGCGCGGCCCGCGAGCCGCTCAGGCCCCCGTCGGGACCCTGGGCACGGCGCAGGCCGAACTCGACGAGGTTGTCGTCGCCGCAGGCCAGCCTGATGCGCGCTGCCTTCGTGGCGACCAGAGTCTGGTAGTTCAGTGTATTGAGCAGGGCGGTCTCGAGAAGCTGAGCCTCGAGCAGCGGTCCCTCCACCTGCACGATGGGCTCGTGCGGAAACACCACGCTGCCTTCGGGCACCGCTTCGATGGTGCAGGTCGGTCTGAAGTCCTGCAGATACCTGAGAAAGCCCTTCTCGAAGGAGTTGAGCGAAGCGAGGTAGGCGAGGTCCTGGTCGGTGAAGCGTAGGTTCTCTACGAGGTCGAGAAACTGCTCGAGCCCGGCGGTGATGGCGAAGCCGTTGTCGGGCGGCAGTTGCCTGAACGTGTAGTTGAAGCAGGCCCTCAACTTCTTCTGGCCGGTCTTCCAGTAGCCGCCCATCATGGTGAGCTGGTAGAAGTCGGTGAGTAGCGCCTGATTCTCGCGCTTGGCCCAGCGTTGCGAGACGTCTTGCTCCATCAGTCCTCCGGTGCGCCGACGCTAGTCGTCGTGATCGCCGTGGATCGGATTGCCGTGCTCGTCGTAGGCGGCCGGCGGTCGCTCGCCCGAGTCGATCAGTTGGTCCGAGGTGATGCGAATGACTCCGGCGGCGGTGAGTTCAGCCAGGGCCTGTTCGGTCGATTCGGGGGTGATGCCCCTGCAGGCATCCTCCACGAGATACACGGTGAACTCGGCGGCCCGGGCGTCGAGACAGGTCTGCTTCACGCAGACGTCGAGCGCTAGACCGCAGATGAAGAGCCGCTCCACCTTGCGGAGCTTGAGAAACATGCCCAGGTCGAGCTTCGGGTTCTGAAAGGCGCTGTACTCTTCGCGCCCCGCCTGGTCTCCCTTGGTGACGAGAATGGCGTTCATCGGCAACTCGAGGCCGGTGCACCACTGTGCGCCCGCGGTGAACTGCACGGCGTGGGGAGGCCACGACATGTCTTTGTACTCGGGTTGGAGCGAGAAACACACGTGATCGGCGGGGTGCCAGTCGCGTGTGTAGATCCAGCGGCCGAAGAACGGTGCGATGCGATTGATCACCGGCACGACCGCGTCGCCATCGGGCACTTCGAGCGCCCCGCCGGGACAGAAGTCGGCCTGCACGTCGACGACCACGAGCGCGTCGTGAGCGCCCGTGTACACGATCTGGTCGGACTGGGGCGCGTCACTCACGGCATCGTCCTTCGCTTACTTTCCGATGGTGTCCATGCCGGCGGGCATGAAGGGCCGCAACGCAGCCGGCACCTCCACGGCGCCCGCTTCGGTCTGGTAGTTCTCCATGATGGCGATCATCGTGCGACCCAGCGCGACCACGGTGCCGTTGAGCGTGTGCACCAGATAGGGGCTGCCCTTGTCACCCTTGGCCCGCACCTTGAGGCGGCGTGCCTGGTAGTCGGTGCAGTTGGAGCACGACGTCACCTCGCGGTAGCGACCCTGGGTGGGCAGCCAGGCCTCGAGGTCGTACTTCTTGGCCGCGGGGGCTCCCAGATCGCCGGCGGCGATGTTGACCGCGCGGTAGGGCAGGCCGAGGTCTTGCAGCAGCTCCTCCTCGATGGAGCGCATGAAGTCATGCTCCTCGCGCGACTTGTCGGGAGCGCAGAAGCTGAACATCTCGACCTTGTCGAACTGGTGAACGCGGAAGATGCCCCGGGTGTCTTTGCCGGCCGCCCCGGCTTCGCGACGGAAGCAGCTTGAATAGCCCACGTAGCGCACGGGAAGGTCGGCTTCGTCGAGGATCTCGTCCATGTGGAGCGCCGCGAGCGGCACCTCGGAGGTGCCGACCAAGTTCAGCC
>JAKAHF010000191.1 GCA_021815245.1 Actinomycetes bacterium | reverse complement strand
CCTGGTCGAAGCTGCCGGCCGACCAGTTGCGCGTGGGGATGGCCCCGGCGCCATCGACCGGGTCGACGAGGATCGGAGTGCCCTCCTCGTTTGCCCACAGGTTGTCGCCGGTCAGCACATATTCGGAGTGGATGCGCGCCATGTCGGCGAGAAACGCCCTGGCGTCACCAACCCTGACAGAACCGGTGCCGCGAACGGCGACCGCTTTGAGGTTCTTGGCGCCGAAGAGGGCGCCGTGACCGCCACGCCCCGCTTTGTGAAACTGGTCGGTACTGAGACACGCCCACGGGATGCGGTTCTCGCCGGCCGGACCGATGGACAACACCTTGGCCTGCGGATCGAGATCGTTCCTGAGAGCCTCTTCGATCTCCGAAGTCTTGAGACCCCAGTATTTCTCCTCCGCCGGCAGGAACTGCACCTCGTCGTCCTTGATCCACAAAACGGTGGGACGAGGCGCGGCTCCGGTGATGATGATGGCGTCGTAGCCCGCGAACTTCATCTCGGGAGCGAACGATCCCCCCACATAGCTGTCGTCGAGCACCCCGGTGGTGACGCTCTTCGCTCCGACGACAAGGCGCGAACCGGTACTGACGTTGGTGCCCGCCAAAGGACCCGTCATGAGAAACACGGGGTTCTCGGGCGACCAGGGGTCGACCCGTGGCGGAACGTACTCCCACATGTAGCGCAAGAGCAGGCCCTTGCCCCCCAGATAGCGCCTGGCCCACTCCAGGTTCAGCGGTTCGACGACCGCCGTTGAACCCGTCAGATCGACTCGTAGAATTCGTCCCTGGTAGAAGTCCACCGGGCCTCCTCGTTCGAATGTGCCCGACTCGCCCGGCAGATGCCCCTGACTCGATCCGTGGGCGTCGAGGCCAAACTTGAACCCGTCTACTGCATTGTACTAGTTCGGGTCTGCAACTAGATTCCGCGCTACACCGCAAAGTGCTACGCTTGGCCTACGCATACGGCAGTGCATAGAACGTCGGTTATTCAACGACGTTGCTTGTACGCTCGCCGTCGTGGGGGGATCCGTAGGAGCCTGTTGAGATCTGCATGAAGGAGGGCACCACGTGGCCACGGCTGGTAGGCAATCGGTGAAAGTCGACGTCGGCGAACACGGGCTCAAGCAGCACGATCTCCGAGTATGGACCGTCGTATTCATGATCTTCTCCCTCGTGGCCGCGGGCGCCTACGGCATCGAGGAGATGATTCCGGCGGCAGGGGCGGGCCTGACACTCGTCATGCTCATGGCGCTTCCCTTTGTCTGGGGACTGCCGTTCGGTCTGGTGGCCTCAGAGCTCGGCTCGGCCCGGCCTCAGGAAGGTGGCTACTACAAGTGGGTGCAGGAAGCCTTGGGCGAGTTCTGGGGCTTTCAGGCCGGCTGGTGGAGAACGGTCTCCGTCTACATAGACAACAGCCTCTACGTGATCCTCGCCGGCGGCTACCTTGCCTCCCAGTGGGAACTGAACGCCTGGGTGGAGTACGCGATAAAGGCGGGCATAATCCTCGTCTTCACGTACATCAACGTCCGCGGCATCAAGGATGTCGGCATCATCACCACCATCCTATCGCTCCTAGTGATCGTCGCGTTCGCCATAGTCGCCATCGCCGGCTTCTCCAACTGGAATTCGAACCCGTTCATCCCCTTCACATCAGATGGCGAGATCATGGGCGCGACGGGCTTTTCCTTCGCGGAGTGGGTCATGTTCATCGGCTCGGGCCTCGCCGTCGGCATATGGATGTACTCGGGCTACGAGTCTATGTCCACCATGGCGGGAGAGGTCAAGAACCCGCAGGTCATCCCCAAGGCCACCCTTCTCACCGTTCCCCTCATCATGGCTGTCTACATACTGCCGACAATGGCGGGCCTTGCCTCCCTCGGTGAGTGGGACAGTTGGGGCACGAGTGCCGACAGTATCGGGTACGCGGATGTCGTCAAGACCTTCTGGGGAGCGGGATTCGGGGTGTTCTTCGTCGTCATTGCAGTCTTGGCCAACTGCTCGATCTACAACACCTACATCGCCTCGGGGTCACGCGGGTTCTTCGCGCTCGCCGATGATCGCCTCGCGCCGAAAGTGCTCGTCAAGGTCGACAAGAAACACGGCGTGCCGTACGTCGCGGTCTTGTCTATCGCAGTTGTCAACCTGATACTGGCCCGCCTCCCGTTCGAGACGGTGATCATTGTTGACGTGTTCTTGCTGATCTCGTCCTATATCCTGGTCTACATCTCGGCGATGATCCTCCGGAAGAGGCTTCCCAGCGAAGCGTACAAGTTCAAGATCCGTGGAGGCTATCCGTTCCTCGTAGTGCTCTGCGTGGTGCCTATCATCATCGGCGTCTTCTCTTTCTTCGTGAATGGCACCGACTACTTCATAGGCGGCCTTATCGGCATCATGACGGGACCGGTCATGTACGTCATCTGGAAGCTGATGTATGGCGGTCTCGCCAAGAAGGACCCTGTGAACTACCCGCTCAATCCAAAGACTCGCCTCGGCGTCGGAGACCTGAAGAGAATCGCCGGCGTGTTCTACGGATTCGCCATTGCGGGTTTTGTGGCTGTCCCTTGGTTGAGATGGTTCGAGGGAGACTGGGCGGCGGAGTACTACGGCGAAACCTACTCGAAATGGTACTTCGGCTTCCTCGACAACTTCGACACGATGCTGAACGTCATCCTTATCATCGCCGGCATCTTCGTGGCGATAGCAGTCGGCTGCACCATCGCCGCTCTCAAGTTCGAACCAAGGAAGGGCGCGGCGCTGCCGCCCACCGCCAAGGAGGGATAGAACCGGGCGCCGAGGAACCTGACTCCTGCCAGGTACATGACCCGAACGGCGCAGGTCGGCCTCCTGCGCCACTAGCACGGACTGCGTGGTGTTTCCAACATACGGCTTCGGGAGGGCCCAGATGAAAGTATTGTTGGTGGGTGTTGGCGGCGTGGGAGAAGCCATCGCCGTCCTCTGCAAGAACAGGTCGTGGGTGGAGAAGCTGGTGCTCGCCGACTACAACATCGAGCGCGCCAAGGAAGTCTGGGACAAGCTCGGGCAGCCCGCGAACATGGTCGTCGAGTTCGTCGACGCGAGCGACTCCGAGCAGGTCGCGGCCCTCGCCCACCAGTATCACGTGGATCTCATCCACAACTCGGTCGACCCGGTCTTCAACGAGGCCATCTTCGACGCAGCCTACGAAGTCGGCTGCAACTACATGGACATGGCCATGACCCTGTCGACCGCACATCCAACCGACCCGTTCAACAGCCCCGGCGTCAAGCTTGGCGACTACCAGTTCGAGCGGGCCGAGGCCTGGAAGCAGAAGGGCCTGCTCGCCCTCGTGGGCATGGGCGTCGAGCCCGGCATGGCCGATGTCTTCGCCAAGTATGCCGAGAAGCACCTCTTCGACGAGATCGACGAGATCGGCGTCCGCGACGGCGCCAACCTCGAGGTGCGGGGCTACGACTTCGCCCCCAACTTCTCCATCTGGACCACCATCGAGGAGTGCCTCAATCCTCCCGTGGTGTGGGAAGAAGGCAAGGCCTGGTACACCACGGAGCCGTTTTCCGAGCCCGAGATCTTCGAGTTCCCCGAGGGTATCGGCGCGGTTGAGTGCGTCAACGTGGAGCACGAAGAGGTGCTGCTGGTGCCGCGCTGGGTCAAGTGCAAGCGCGTGACCTTCAAGTACGGCCTGGGCGACGAGTTCATCAGCGTTCTCAAGACGATCAAGATGCTCGGTCTCGACAACCGCTTCCCCATCGACGTCAAGGGTGTCAAGGTGGCTCCGCGCGACGTGGTGGCGGCGTGCCTGCCCGATCCGGCCCATCTGGGCGACCAGATGTTCGGCAAGACCTGTGCCGGCACGTGGGTCAAGGGCACCAAGGACGGCAAGCCGCGCCAGGTCTACCTCTACCAGGTGGCCGACAACGAGACCTGCATGAGAGACTACGGAGTGCAGGCAGTGGTCTGGCAGACCGCGGTCAACCCGGTGATCGCCATGGAACTGCTGCAGACCGGAGCGTGGAAGGGCACGGGGGTCCTCGGACCCGAGGCCTTCGACCCCGATCCGTTCGTGGAGTTGATGCCGAAGTACGACTTTCCGTGGGGCCTCAAAGAGATGTAGGCCAAGCGACGCTGCAGAGACTGCCGGTTGCAGTCGCCAAAGGGCGGTGATAGCTAGGAGCTCGTTCCGTTGTGACGCTTCGCCGATAGCAAGCGATCGGCGGTAGTGAGGCAGGGACGCATACCGGTGATCCACCTCGCGGTGGATACAGGTAAGCGTTCGACATGCCGATCTGGGACGTGCTCGAGGATGTACTTTTCCGTTGTTGATGGCCCGGCGGCCGCGTGCCGCCTTGACACGACAGGCTGCTGCAGCCTCAGAAGGAGTACAGAGGAATCATGGCCCAAGCGAAGATAGAGAACAAACTCGTCGCCGAACTGGCAGAGCGCGAAGAGAAGCGGCTTCAGGCCGAAAGCCCCAAATCGTATGAGATGTTCAAGCGGGCGTCGGAATCGCTTGTCAACGGCGTCTCTTCGACCTATCAAGTGCGCGAGCCCTACCCGATCTACTTCAGCCACGGCAAGGGATCGAAGATCTACACCGTCGACGGCAAAGAGATCAGCGACTTCCACAACGGCTTCGGCTGCATGGTGCAGGGTCATGCCCACCCGGCCATCGTCGAGACCATCAAGAAGCGGTGCGAGCTTGGCACTCAGTTCGCCCTGCCGACCGAGGACTCGTTCATAGTCGCCGAGCACCTCGCGAAGAACTTCAAGCTGCCCAAGTGGCGCTTCGTGAACTCGGGCTCCGAAGCCACTATGGACGCCATCCGCATCGCCCGGGCGTTCACCGGGCGTGACGGCGTACTCAAGATCTTCGGTTCGTACCACGGCCATCACGACTACGTCATGGTGAGCCTCGGCGTAGCCGATTTCGGGCAGATCGGTCCCCGCGACAACTACAAGTCGATCTCCTACGGAGCCGGCATTCCGCAGTCGTCCATCGACATGACCTCGGCAGTGCCGTTCAACGACGCTCCCATGCTCGAGGCCCGCATCGAGCACCTCATCGACGAGAAGCGCCTGCCGGCCTGCCTCATCATGGAAGCGGCCATGATGAACCTGGGCGTGGTGCTGCCCGAACCCGGTTACCTGCAAGCGGTGCGCGACATCACCAAGAAGTACGGCATCGTGCTCATCTTCGACGAAGTCAAAACGGGCATCTGCACGGCCGCCGGCGGCGCGGTCGAGCGTTTCGGCGTGGTGCCCGATATGGTCACGCTGGCCAAAGCCCTCGCGGGCGGTCTGCCCTCGGGCGCCATCGGCGCGTCCGAAGAGGTCATGGAAGTCGTCGCGAGCGGCAAGGTCTACCAGGTCGGCACCTACAGCGGCAACCCGCTCTCCATGGCCGCCGCGCGCTGCAGCCTCGAGGAGGTCATGACCCCCGACGCCTACAAGCACCTCAACTACCTGAACGATCGCCTCATCACCGAGATGGACGGCGTAGCCAACAAGTACGGCTTCCCCGGCTACACCGTGGGCATCTCGTCCAAGGGCTGCTTCAACTTCTCCAGCGGCAAGATCACCGACTACGAGTCGTTCATCAAGTTCCAGAAC
>JAKAHF010000190.1 GCA_021815245.1 Actinomycetes bacterium | reverse complement strand
CGCTGACTTCCTTGAGTACGTCAACGCTCCCATCGGCAAAGCCACTCCCGTGCCGGGGGCGCTGCAGCCCCTGATCGCTATCCCCACCACGGCGGGCACCGGCAGCGAGACGACCGGCGTCGCCATCTTCGACTTCACCGAGATGCACGCGAAGACGGGCATCGCGCACAGAGCTCTGCGTCCTCGACTCGGCATCGTCGACCCCGACAACACGCGCACGCTGCCCAAGATGGCTGTCGCCTGCACTGGTCTCGACGTGTTCTGCCATGCGCTCGAATCGCTGACGGCTATGCCCTACTACAAGCGCGAAGCTCCGGCCGAGCCGCGGCTACGGCCTTCGTATCAGGGAGCGAACCCGATCAGCACCATCTGGGCGATGCGGGCGGCCGAGATCGGGTCGAAATACATGGTGCGCGCCATGCAGGATCCCAATGACGAGGAAGCGCGCACGAACATGATCCTGGCGTCGACCATCGCCGGCGTGGGCTTCGGATCGGCAGGAGTGACCCTGCCCCATGGCATGTCGTACCCTATCTCGGGATTGGTGCGTGACTTCCGGCCCGAGGGCTATCCGCAGGACCATGCCCTCGTTCCGCATGGCATGGCCGTGATCCTGGGCGCGCCGGCAGCCTTCCGCTTCATGGGCCCGGGCAATCCGGAGATGTTCCGGCTCGCGGCCGAGCTGATCGGCACCGACGTGAGCGAAGTCGCACCGGGCGAGGAGGGCGAGGCCCTTGCCCAGGCCGTCATCGAGGTGATGAAGGCGACAGGCATGCCCAACGGCCTGAAAGCGGTCGGCTACTCCGAGGCCGATGTCGATGCTCTTGTGACAGGGGTATTGCCGCAGCATCGGGTGACCAAGCTCTCGCCGAGGCCGGCTGCTGCCGACGACTTCAAGCAGATGTTCCTCGATTCGATGACTATCTGGTAGCGCGCGGCACCGCGGGCATCTTGCCTCGCACCAACGAGGCGATCACAGAGAGGACTCCGACCCCGGTGTAGATCAGAAACGTGGTGTGCACCGCGGTCAACAGATTGGGATAGTCGGCCGGTCCGATGTCATGCCTGCCGACGATCACGGCCATGATCAGAGTGGCTCCGGCTACGCTTATGGCCATACCCACCATGCGCACGGTACTGATGCTGGCGGCCGCCACCCCGAAGAAGCGCTTCTGCACGCTCCCCATGATGGAGTTCTGATTGGGTCCCGAGAAGAAACCGTACCCGATGCCCATCACACACAACGCGACGACGATATACCAGTAGGGCGTGTCGGAGCGAAGAAAGCTGAGCATGAACAGCCCCACCGTGCAAAGGAACGCGCCCGCCGAGGCCACCCACCGGGGCTCGACGTGGTCCGATAGGCGCCCGCCGAACGGGGAGATGATGAACTGCAGCACGACCCCGGCGATCAATACCAGTCCCGCGGTCTCTGGGTTGAGGCCCTTGACGAACTGAAGGTAGAGGCTGATCAGGTAGCTCATGGCCCACATCGAGGCGTAGTTGATGAGGGCGGTGAGGTTCGAGAGCGCGAACACCCGGTTGCGCCGGTAGAGGCTCACCTGGATCAGGGGATCGCTGGAGCGCGACTCCCAGTATACGAAGAAGGCCAGACCGGCCAATCCCGCGACGAACAAGACGATGCCGCGCGTGAGCGGCACCCAGGACAGTCCCAGCAGGAAGGCCGAGAGCGCGAGTGCGTAGGTCACCGAGCCCACACGGTCGAGACTCGAGCCCCGCTCCTCTTTCCACTCCGCCCGTCTCAGGAGCAGTAGGTCGAGTACCAAGGCAAGGAACGTGAGAGCGGCGGTGATGAGAAAGAGGCTTCGCCAGCCGACGTTGTAGACGATGATGCCGCCGAAGATCGGTCCGGTCGACTGGCCGAGATAGGCCGAGGCCACGCTGACTCCCATGGCGTACCCTCTCCTCTCGGGGGGGAACGCCAGCGTTATCATCGCGGCCGACGTGCTGAAGATCATCGAGCCGCCGAAGCCCTGGGTGACGCGGAAGAGCACCAGCGCCACATACGACTGCGCGAAGAAGAGACCGACGCAACTGAGACCGAACACGAGAACGCCCCCCATGAAGATGAGGCGGCGACCATGCCTGTCGGCCAGCTTGCTCAGCGGCAGCAGGAAGGCGGCCGAAGCCAGCATGTAGGCGAGAGGAAGCCAGCCGAGGGCGACCGCGCTGAGATGGAATTCGGTCTGGATCGACGGTAGCGCGATGTTAATGCCGGTGGTCATGAAGGCTGCCAGCCAGGTGGCCAGGCAGTTGACCAAGAGAACCTGGTTGCCAGAAGCAGTGGCCGCGGCGCGCGGATCGAGTAGGGGCACGAGTCGCTTCATCCCTTGCATTCTCGCACAGCGGCGGATAGCATTGAGCTGAACAGTGTTCAACGAAACGTTCATCGTTCAGTGAACGATTAGTGTTCGGAATACGGAGTGTCGATGTCAGAACAGCCCTCTCTCTCCCGGCGCGACCGCCGGAGGGTCAGCACCCGCGAGGAGATATTGGTCGCGGCCAGGGAACTCCTGCTGGAAGTGGGTCCCGAAGCAATCAGCCTGCGCCAGGTAGCTCGGCGGGCCGATTTCAGTCCCGCCGCGCTCTACACCTACTTCGCCAGTCGCGACGATATCGTCGCGGCGCTGTTTGCCGAGTCGTTCCAGAGGCTCGACGCCTATCTGCGTCGTGTGCCGATCGACCTGCCCGCCGACAGGCGCGTCGTCGAGTTGGGCATGACCTACCTCGACTTTGCCCGCGAGAACCCGATCGACCTGCGGTGCATCCTCTACGCCACCACTCCCGAGGAACTGCCGTCTTCCAGCGGAGTCGGTCTCGGGCTGGGCGCGGCGCGGCTGATCGCCGAAACGTTCCAGGAGGGCAAGGAGCAGGGCATCTTCGCTACCGACATGCCGCTTTCCGCCGCTGAGATGGCCTACACCACGTGGGCCCTCGTGCACGGCATGGCCGTGGTGAGCACGGTCAACATGCGCGGGGTGGAGGAGCTCATCTCGGCCGATCCCCGGCGGGCGCTCGAAGCGTTCGTCGGACTTCTTACAGAACCCGAACCGAGGTAACCACCATGTTTGCGGCTATCGGTAGGTTCTCCTACCACTTCAGATGGGTGGTCATCGGCGTCTGGGTCGTCCTTTTCGGCGTCAGCGTCGTGGCCACACCGTTTCTCGAGGGCGTGCTCACCGGAGGCTTTTCCAATCCGGCTGCGCCGTCGCAGGTCGCTTCCCAGGTCATCCAGGAGAAGTTCAAGCAAGGACAGACGCAACTGCTCGCTGTGTTCAAGAGCGACTCCCTGCGGGCTATCGATGCGGAGTTCGTGACCGCAGAGCAACAATCGCTCGACACGCTCCTGGCGGCGAACATTCCCGGGCTCTTGAGCGTGCAGACCTACTCCAGCACCGGCAGCACCCAGTTGGTGTCGAAAGATGGACTCAGTTCAGTGGCCGTGCTCAACTTCTCGACCTCGGCTCAGCAGGTGCAGGGCGAGGTCGAGCGAATCAAAGCGGCCCTCGGCAGCCCCACCCTGCAGACGTACCTGACCGGCGAGCCGGCGATCTTCGCCGAGATCAGCAGCTACTCGTTTCGCGATCTGCGCAAGGTGGAAATCTACGGTCTGCCCGTGGCGTTGATCGCCCTCATATTCGTCTTCGGTAGTCTGGTGGCCGCGGCGTTGCCGGTCATCACCGGCGGCCTCGCCGTGACGGTGACCTTGGGCGCCATGTACCTCATCGGGCTCACGACAAGCATGTCCATCTTCGCCATGAACGTAGCGACCCTGTTGGGTCTCGCCGTCGCCATCGACTACGCGCTGTTCATCGTGTGGCGTTTTCGCGAAGAGCTGCACCGTGGAGCTTCGGTGCGCGACGCCGTGATCGTGACCACGGCGCGGGCCGGGCGCTCGGTCTTCTTCAGCGGGGCCGCCGTCCTCGTCGGAGTGATCGGGCTGATCTTCTTCCCATCGCCCGGCATCCGCTCGCTCGGCATCGGCGGCGCCATCGTGGTGTTCATGTCGGTGGCCTCGTCGGTGACGTTCATGCCCGCGCTTCTCGCGGTGCTTGGGCACAAGGTGAACTCGATCCCGGTCGTGCATCTGCACGAAGCCCATAATGGGCGCCGGTGGAAGTGGTGGAGCGGATTACTGCTGAAACGGCCCTGGGCCGCCATCCTCGCCGCGGTCGTGTTGGGCGCGGCTCTGGCCATCCCCGCCACATGGATGAAGACTCAGATGACCAAGGCCGAGACCCTGCCGCCCGCGGCCGAATCGAGGCAGGGAGTCGAGATCCTCGACAACGAGTTTGACCGCGAAGCCCTCTCGCCCATCTCGGTACTCCTCACCTGGGAAGGCGACGCGTCGATCGACATAAACCGGGCCTTCGCCCTCTTCACCTACGGACAGCAGCTTCTCGCCACCCCGGGCGTGTCCTCCGTGCTGAGTCCGTTCACTCTGCAGGGACTCAGTGATCCCACAGCTCTGGCCTCCTTGTGGCCCCAGTTCGAGAAGCTCCTCAACGATCCCGACGGCTTCGAGGTTCCCGCCGAGGGGATCACCGTCAATGGCCAGACCATCAGCGCAGCCGAGCTGCAGCAGTTCAAGCTGCTGATCAAGGGCTCGGTCGCCGCGGGAGGGCTTCTCTTCAGGGTCACCTCGGCCGATCCCCCCGATTCTCAAGCCACGTACGATCTCGTGGGCGGGCTCGAGGAACTCACGCCGCCGAGCGGGTATCAGTCGTATGTGGCCGGCGAGGCTGCGTTCAGTCGCGACTTTCTCGACGAGCTCAACTACTGGTTGCCCTGGGTGATCGTCTGGATCGTCTTCACCAGCCTGATCGTGTTCGCGGTGCTGCTGAAGAGCATCGTCCTCCCCATCCTAGCGGTGGTCGTCAACCTCTTGACCATCGCTATGAGCTATGGCGTGCTCGTTTTGCTTTTTCAGGGCGATTCCACCGAGAAGATACTGCGTTTCACGTCGACGGGCGCCATCGACGCGGTCGGCCGGGTCGTGATGCTGTGCGTGCTGTTCGGCATCACCATGGACTATGCGGTGTTCATGCTCACGCGCATGCACGAGCGGTGGCTGCGCTGCGGCGACAATCGCGAGAGTGTGAGCATAGGCGTCATCAGGACGGGGCGCATCATCGTGAGCGCCGCGCTGTTGGTCGTCATCGTGACGGGAGCCTTCGCCTTCACCAACATAGCGACAACCAAGATGCTGGGCCTGGGCATCGCCCTCGCCATCGTGGCCGACACCCTGCTCGTGCGGCTGATCCTGGTGCCCGCCGTGATGGTCTACATCGGCAAAGCCAACTGGTGGTGGCCGGCGTTCCCCCGCTTGCGTCGCAAGAGTACGACACGCAAGCCGGGTCCGGTCGCCTTGGCTGCCGACGAAGACGAGTAGCCGGACTGCCACTGCGGCCCGGCTATGCGGGCAGCATTACCGAGAACGTGGAGCCAACGCCGAGGGTGCTCGCCACTTCGATGCGGCCGCCGGCGCGCTCGACCAGCCGCTTGACTATGGCAAGACCAAGGCCGCTGCCCTCGATGTCGCGGGTCTCCGGGCGCTTCTCGCGGAAGAACTCGCTCAGCACCGAATCGAG
>JAKAHF010000189.1 GCA_021815245.1 Actinomycetes bacterium | reverse complement strand
GTCGTTCGCGGCCGTTGTCAAGAAGGCCGACCGGCTGCTCGGCGGGCGCGTGGCCGAGCTCAAGATGGTCGTCGCCCACCTCGGCAACGGCGCCAGCGTCGCGGCCATCGACGGCGGCAGATCTGTCGACACCAGCATGGGGCTCACGCCTCTCGAAGGGTTGGTCATGGGCACCCGGCCCGGCGATGTCGACCCGGGCGTCATGCTCTATCTGCTGCGCGACCTGGGCATGTCGCCCGACGAGGTCGACGCCGTGCTCAACAAGGAGAGCGGCCTTCTCGGGCTCTCGGGCGTAAGCAACGACATGCGCGAAGTCGAAGCCGGCGCCGCCCAAGGCGACGAGCGCTGCCGGTTGGCCCTCGACGTCTACGCCTATCGGGTCAAGAAGTACATCGGCGCCTACGCGGCCGCCATGGGAGGCCTTGACGCCCTTGTCTTCACTGCGGGGGTCGGCGAGAACGACGCCGCCATGCGGGCGGCCATCTGCGACGGGCTCGGCTTTCTCGGTCTGGAACTCGATCCGGCCGTCAACGCCGATACCCATGCGGTCGCGAGAGACATCTCGACCGCGACCTCGACGACCAAAGTGCTTGTCGTGCCCACCGACGAGGAGGGCATGATCGCCGCACAGACGGTCGCCGTCATCGAGGGCGCCGCGCGTCCCTCCTAGCCGGCCAGCCCATCGAGCTCCTCCCAGAGAGTGTAGGCCGCCTCGAGCTGCCTCTGCAAAGCCTCGAGCCGCTCGTTGGCGCCGGCAACCGCGGCGGGGTCGCTTGCCGCGTAGAACTCCGGCGAGCTGAGTGCCGCGATGAGCTCCGCCTGTTCACCCTCGAGGCCCTCGATCTTGCCGGGTAGCGCTTCGAGCTCCTTGGTCTGCTTGTACGACAGCCGGCGGCCTGGTTTGGCCGGCTTCTCGCGTGCCGGCGTGTCGGCTTTCTTGGAGTCGCGCACCGCCCTGCCCTCGACCGACGCCGCCTGCTCGGGTCTTTGTCGCAACCAGTCGTCATAACCCCCGACATACTCGGCGAGACGCCCGCCGCCTTCCAGCACGATTGTCGAGGTCACGACGTTGTTGAGAAAATCGCGATCGTGGCTGACAAGGAGGATGGTGCCGTTGTAGGTGAGCAGCCTCTCCTCGAGAAGCGCGAGCGTCTCCATGTCGAGGTCGTTGGTAGGCTCGTCGAGCACGAGGACGTTCGAGGGCACGCTGAACAGCCGGGCGAGCAGAAGACGGTTGCGCTCGCCGCCCGAGAGCACGCGAACGGGACCTTGGATCTGATCGGTCGAAAAGAGGAAGTCCTGCAAGTAGCCGACGACGTGCCGTGTCGCGTCACCCACCGTGACCGTGTTGCCTCCGTCGGCCACGCTGTCTCTCACCGAACGACTGTCGTCGAGTTGGGCTCTCAACTGGTCGAAGTAGGCGACCTTGAGCCCGGCCCCCAGGCGCACCCGGCCACGTTGTGGTTCGAGTTCCCCGAGGAGCACGCGCAGGAGGGTGGTCTTGCCCGAACCGTTGGGCCCGATGATGCCGACCCTGTCTTTGCGGATGATGGTGGTCGAGAACCGGTCGATGATCTTCTTGTCGCCGTACGAGAAGGAGACGTTCTCGGCGTCGGCCACCAGGCGTCCACTGCGTTCGGCTTCGGCGATGGCGATCTTGGCATTGCCGATGCGGTCGCGGCGCAGACTACGTTCGACTCGCAGTTGCTCGAGCGCCCGCACCCTGCCCTCATTGCGGGTGCGCCGCGCCTTGATGCCCTGCCTGATCCAGACCTCTTCCTTGGCGAGCTTGCGGTCGAACTCTTGCCAATTCTTCTCTTCGGCGTCGAGAAGGCCCTGCCGGCGCTCGAGATAGGTGTCGTAGTCGCAATCGAAGGAGAGTAGCCGGCCTCGGTCGATCTCGACGATGCGGGTGGCCATTCGCTGGAGAAAGGCACGGTCGTGAGTCACGAACACAAGCGTCTTGTTGAATCTGAGCAGGAAGTCCTCGAGCCACACGATGGTGTCGATGTCGAGGTGGTTGGTGGGCTCGTCGAGCAGCAGGACGTCGGGCTCGTCGGCCAGCGCCCGGGCGAGGAACGCCCGCCGCTTCGACCCGGCCGAGAGCACCCTGAACTCGGCGTCCTCGTCGAGGTTGGTCCAGCCCATGACGGTTTCGACCCTCTGGTGCAGATGCCAGGCCCCTGTGGTTTCCAGACGGTGCTGCACGCGCTCCAGCTCTTTGAGCAGCTCGGCTCCGTCGTCCGGCCCGGCGGCCAACCGCATCGTCAGCTCGTGATAGTGATGCAGAGCATCGAGGTGCTCTTGGCCGCCTGAGGCAACCACGTCGTAGATGGTTCCGGGCAGGTCATCGGGGACTTCCTGGGGTAGCAGAGCGACACGCAGTCCGCTGGTCTTGACCATCTCTCCCGAGTCGGGTGCGATCTCGTCGTTCAGCAACCTGAGCAGCGTCGACTTGCCGGCGCCGTTGCGACCCAGCAAGCCCACACGCTCTCCCGGCTCGAGGGCAAGTGCCGCCCCATCCAAGAGCAGCGGCCCTCCGAGGCTGAGCGATATGTCATGTATCCAGATCTGGGGCATCCATGTCCCTGCGATCGATTCGTCCTGTTGGGGAGGATATCCGAAATGCCATCTGTCCGGAGGCGATGGTAGCCTATGCGACATGATTAATAGACCGACCAGAACGCTCATGTCGTGGAGCAGCGGCAAGGACAGCGCCTATGCCCTCTGGGTGTTGCAGCACGATCCGTCGGTCGAGCTCGTCGGGCTGCTCACCACCCTCAACGGTTCGGTCGATCGCGTCGCGATGCACGCGGTGCGCTCGAGCGTGCTCGAGGCTCAGGCGGCAGCCGCGGGGCTGCCTTTGCTCAAGGTGCCTCTACCCGATCCCTGCAGCGACGAGCAGTATCGGGCTGCCATGACCGTCGCGATCGACGAGGCGAAACGGTTGGGAGTCGAGGCCGTGGCCTTCGGCGACCTGTTTCTGCAAGACGTGCGCACCTACCGCGAGACTCAGCTCGCCGGCACGGGCATCGAGCCGCTCTTTCCCTTGTGGGGACGGCCCACCGCTGCGCTCGCCGAGGAGATGATCGACGCCGGCGTCGAGGCCATCGTCACCTGTGTCGACACCCAACAGGTCGACGGCTCTCTGGTTGGGCGCCGCTTCGATCACCAGCTGCTGCGCGACCTGCCCGCAGGCGTCGATCCCTGCGCCGAAAACGGAGAATTCCATACGGTCGCCATCGCCGGGCCGATGTTCGCGTCCCCGCTCGTCGTCGAGGTGGGCGAGGTCGTCGACAGAGAACGCTTCGTCTTCATCGACGTACTTCTGAGCACATGAGCGCGAAGAGGCAGGCGGCCAAACCAACCGCCAACATCGAGTCGCCCCAGCGCTCCGCGGTCTCAAGACCCGCGCCCGAGGAGTTCGAACAACTCACGCTCGACGCGACGCTAATCGGACAGGGCTCGCGCACCGAAGACCCCTACGAGCCGGGCACCAAACTCAAGGTCGACGGGGAGCGTGGCGTCTTCGTCTACCGGTCGGCCAGTGTCAGCCAAGCCGGCCTCGTCAGCCTGCACCTCATACAGAACGGCATGTTCCGCGCAGTGCGGCCCGACCAGGTGAGTCTGGCGAAGAAGCCACGCCGCAGGCGGTAGAACGACCCTGCGAGCGGTTCACGGTCGACCACTACGGCAGCAGTACCTGCTTCGCTCGCGCCCCCTGCTTCACAGCCGCATACGCCTCGACGGCGCGCTCGAACGGCCACGTAGCCAACTCGGGCGGTCGTAGGTGGCCGTCGTCGAACCCATCGCGCAATGCGTCGAGCATGGCCGCGGTACCGGGGCCCGAAAGAGTCATGGTGTTCACGCCCAGCAGGCGCGAGCGATTGCGGTAGAAGTCGATGAGGTCGAACGAGACGCGGCGCTCGAGAGAGCTGGTGATGGCGACCTGCCGGCCCTCTGGGCGGAGGCAGCGCAGCGCCGGCTCGAACATATGGGCGCCCACCGCATCGAGTACGAGGTCTGCACCCCGTCCATCGGTCAGAGCAAGTACTTGCTCGCGCAGATCATCGCGCGTGATGTCGACAGCGGCGTCGGCCTCGGTCGTCCCCGACGTATTCCTGCAGCCACCGATAACTCTGGCGCCCTTCCAGTGGGCGATCTGGGTTGCGGCGCGTCCGACCGCTCCGGTCGATCCGACGACCAGCACCGTCTCACCCGGCTCGAGACCGCCGGTCTGCACGAGAGCCGACCAAGCCGTGAGATAGGGCACGCCGATGGAGGCGGCCTGTTCCATCGATAGAGCCGTCGGCTTCTCCGAGATCCACTCGACCGGCATGACCACAAATTCCCGGTGGGCTCCGTCACGCGCCACCCCAAACCCGGGACCACTACCCCAGACCTCGAGACCCACAGGAGCAGCGCCGGCGACGACGACGCCCGCGAAGTCGCGGCCGGGCACCCGGGGTAGGGGGGCATTGAAACTGCCGGCGACGTTCTTGACGTCACTGGGATTGACTGCCGCCGCTCGTATCTCGATGAGGACTTCGCCCGTGCCGGGCTCAGGTCTGGGAACCTCCTTGAGCTGCAGGACCTCCGGCGGACCGTAGCCGGCGAATTGCAGTGTCTTCATCGGCGCCTCCCGCGCTAGGTGCTTCGAACACATGATAGCCGCCCCCACGCTCCGTCGCTCTCGAACGGGTCCGGCGTGGCGATAGTGCATGCGCGTGAAGGTGGTGCGGGTATGATTGGGTCCTACGATCGGGGGAGAAGAACATGACCGGCATGGAGGAACTCGACGACGCCCGCAGGCGTGCCCTGCGAGCCGAGTACACGGGCCGCATCAACAAGGTGATCGACTACATCGAGGCCAACCTCGCCGGCGACCTCTCGTTGTCGACGCTCGCCGGCGTGGCCGCTTTCTCCCCCTACCACTTCCACCGCATCTTCACCGCGCTCGTCGGAGAGACTCTGAACGGCTTCATCCGCAGACGGCGCATAGAGAAGGCGGCCAACCTCCTTCTCTGCAATCCCTCACGGCCCATCACTCAGGTCGCCCTGGAGTGCGGCTTCTCGAGCCCGGCGGTCTTCGCCCGCGTGTTCAGAGAGTCGTTCGGCGTGAGCGCGACCGAGTGGGTACGCGGCGCCGGCAGGCGGCTCAGCAAGAATGGTCAAGTGAAGAGCAAGGATGGCAAAGAGGTCAGCAAGCGTTGGGAAGCGGTCTCGGCGGGTGTTCGTATGCTGGATCCCGTCACTCGAACATGGTCCTGGAGGTTGGCGATGAACACCGGCGAAGTGAAGATCGAAGTCAAGGATGTTCCCGAGCTGCATGTGGCCTATCTGCGTCATATTGGCCCCTACGCGGGCAATACCGGGCTCTTCGAGCGCTTGTTCGGCAAGCTGTTCTCGTGGGCGGGTCCGCGGGGACTGGTCGGGCCCCAGACGATGGCCCTGAGCATCTATCACGACGACCCCGACATCACCGACGAGACGAAGCTGCGGGTCGACGTCGCCATCACCGTGCCGGCCGGCACAGCCGGGGAGGGCGAGATCAGCACGACTACCATACCCGCGGCCACCTCCGCCATAGGTCATTTCGAGATCGACGCCGAGCAGTACAGCGAGGCCTG
>JAKAHF010000188.1 GCA_021815245.1 Actinomycetes bacterium | reverse complement strand
TCCGATCTCGCCGCCTGGGCGAAGCTCTTCCGGCGACGTTCCCCGACGGCGCCGAGCGTTATCAGCGCGCCACCCACGAGGGCGACGATGGCGACCACCGCGGGGATGGCCGAGAGTTGCGACGAGGTCAGCCACAGGGCCGCCAGCACGACTCCGCCGAGACCGCAACCGAAATACAACCGCACCCGCAGCCCGATGCCCACGCCGACCATGGCGGCGGCCAGGCAGATGAGCCAGATCGCGTGACTCGCTGAGTGCCTGCCGAACCCAGAGAACATCATGAGCAGCGCCGGGACAAGCAGCCCGGTGAAGAGAGCGGCGACGTCGAGCACAAGAACGAGGCGGCGGCGAGCGCCTCTCAGTGACAGCAACCAGGCTGCGGCGACGCACCACACGGTCGTGATGGTCAGGTAGGCCTCCGGAATGCTCACCTCGGCGGCGCCGAGCAGCACGAGAAGCCCTACGAGAAGCAGGCAGTAGCCGGTGACCAGACCCCACCGCGTTCGGTCGCGGAGTGACCAAACCGCGCAGTACCCGGCGAGCACGAGAAGCAGGGCGGCTGCGCTCCAGGCTCCGCCTGAGAGCCAACTCACGGGGGAGGTGAGCACTCCGCCGATGCCGCCCTCGATGGCGGTCGCAATCACCATGCCGGCGAGTCCCAACGCCCCCGCGAGAGCCACCGACCACGCGGCGCCGTGCGCCGATCGGGGACGGGTCCGCCGCATCGCTGTTGGTACGAGCATCGCGGCGGCGGCCGCCACCGCGACGATGGTGCCTACCCAGGCCTCCGCTCCGATCCACTCCTCGAGACCGCAGATCGCCGCGAACGCCACGAACGCCGAAGCGCCGGCAAAGACCGGCAGACCCGCGAGCGCCACCCCGGCGAGGGCCGCGGAGAGCGCGGCGAGGGCCAAGGTGACCGACCAGACGGCCGAACTCGCACCGACCACTCCCATCAAAGCCGCGATCGCCGCTCCGAGCGACCACACGAGGCGCCATCGGACCGTGCCACTCGCCAGCATGGGAGTAAGGGCGAGCATGGCTCCGGCTACGGCTGCCGCCAGGCCTCCCGCGGCACCGTCGGCTAGGCTCCACGTGATCAGACCGGCCGCGGCGGCCAGCGCCGCCGAGGCCGCGGGCATGAAGTGCACACGGCCGAAGCGGACCGTCTCCGCGCACCAGGCCGACCCACAGATCGCGAGGAAGATGCCGGCCGAAGGGTCGGGGGCGTGTCGTCCGGCGACCGCGGCAAAGAGGATCACCAAGGCGAGCACGCCCGAAGTCGCCGCCCACAGCAGTTCGACGATCACAACGCGACAGCCCAGCAGTCTGTGCATCGTTCGCCGCAAGCGAGACCAAGCGAGACCGGCCGTGAAGACGGCGGCAACGATCCATGTCATGGGAACCTGGGCCCGCGTCCAACGCTCGAGAATGCCGGCGACATAGAGAGTGAGCGCATAGGTCACGATCACGGGGGCCGTGTCGCGAACCAGGGTGAACTGGCTTTCGCGCCGCGCTTCGCGGCGGCTCTCGACGGCCCAGCGCGCGGCGGCGCCTGTGATCCAGATGAGAAGGGCAAAGCAGGAGAGCACGGTGGGGCTGACCGGACGGCTCAGGCGGTCACCCCAGCGCCAGAGAGCTTGGCCGAACTCAGTCACGGCCACTGCCATGACGGTCGAGGCGGTGAGGAGCACCCAACCCTCGACAGAGAAGACGCGCCGCAGATCATGCGTCCCTCTCAGCCGGGCGTCGTCGCCCGCGGTGGCGCGCACGAGAAGGCCGACCGTGAGCAGGGCGAATCCAAGGAACAGGGCTACGCCGGCTATCACCGTGATCTCGTCGACGGCCCTCTCTACGCCGAACGCCCGCACCACAAGCACCACGAGGCCGCTCAGCAACATCGCGCTGCCGCCGACCGCCCGTGAATGCCCGCCCCGCCACCAGGTGAACAGAAGCACGGCGGCCGACGTCACGACGGCCGCGGCACCCTTCCAGGCGGACGCGTGTGTAGCGGCCGCGCCGATGGCCCAGAGGACGAGAGGTGCGAAGGCAACGAGCGCGAACTCAACCGCGACACGGCGGGATCGGATTCGCCCCCACACCTCGAAAGCGAGCGAGCCGACGATGGCGACCCCCCAAGCGAGGCCGAGTTCCAGTGCCCCAAATCGACGCGCCACGGGGACCAACGCGCCGATCGCAGCGAGCGCGACGCAGGCGAGGCCGGCGTCGGCAGGCCAATCGGTCCAAACATCCGACTTCGATCGAGTCTCGCGCCACGGTCGCTCGACCAGATGGGCGGCAACGGTCGCCACGGCAAGGGCCAGGAGGCACGCCGACACGATGACCGGTCTCGACATCAGTGTGGCCGACGCCATGAGGCCGGCGGCCAGCGAAGGAGCGGTCCACGTCGTGCGTGCTCGCGCGTCACCCGTTCGCAGAACGCGGGGTAGCCGCAGGTGTTCGAGCAGACCGGGCAGTGGCAGCGTGATCAGGGTGGCGACCACGGTGGCGATGCCGGCCGACCCGCGGCCTCCGAGCTTCCATGCCGCCAGGTAGACCGCGACCGCGAGAGCCGGCGAAGCGGTGGCGGCGAATACCCGCTCGCCGAAGCGCCACAGCTCCAGCAGCCACACCAGCACGGCGAGGGCGGCCAGGAGCACGATGCCGAGTCGCGGTGTGCTCGAGCGGAACAGAGCCGGGGCGACCGCGAAGAGCACCGATGCGATGCTGGAGATTCCGAACATCCAGGCGGCCACTCGCGAGGACATGCCGAAGAGTCGGCGCATGGAGAGCGTGCGCGCGTGCGACCACGCGGCCGCGACGCAGAGCGTCACCAGGGAGTACCAGGCATGGCCGGCATGGGGATCGATCCAGTGAACGGCAAGCACGGCCGCGAATTGCGAGTAGGCGTAGCCGACCAGACCGGCCGCCGTCAACAACATGGCTGCCGGCCGTATGCCGGGCTCCGATGAGGGAGGCGTGATCCGGCTTCGCGCCGCCGTCGCCACCAACCAAGCGGCGGCGGCCTCCCCGGCAAGCAGCGTCAACGCACCATCGGAGGGCAATCTGCCGGCCATGAGCGGCTCCGCCGCGCCGAGAGCGGCGACCTGCATCACCGACGCACCGAGGAGCGTGGCCCATCCTCCCCAGTGCAGTGTCTGGCGTGTCTGGCGCAACCCTCGTTCGAGCATGCGGGCGCGCGTTCCCGGCCGCGCCGACCCCAAGGCTATCGCCAGCGTCCCGAGCGCCAGCCACGAGGCGACCACGGCGATCCATGCGCCTTGGCTTCCTCCGCCGATGATTCCCGGCATGCACGGAGCGGCGAGCACCGTGAAAAAGCCCGACGCCGCCCGCAGGTAGCCACCATATCGGGCGCTCAAGAGGAGTTGAGCCACGCCCACGATGAGCATCAGCACGACCGCCGGCCAGATCGGTCCGCCGGGCAGTGACAGGAAAGCCACCGGCACAGGCAGGAGCGTCACCACGGCCGCTTCGTTCAGCCAGGCGCCTGTCACGACCTTCTGGCGCTCGATGGTCGCTGTCGCCGCACTCGATATCACCAGCGCGGATATGACCCCGCTCCAGCCCGGGTCGATGACGATGCCCACGATCCCGACGATGCAGGCGGCGGTAGCAAGGAGGGGGCCCGCGATCTCAAGGAGCACACCGATCGAGTCGGCCGCTCCACGTCGAACCAGGGGCGCGGCGAGTGCCCACACCAAGCCGACCACGGCGAGGATGGCGGCTCGTGCCCCGAGCGGCCACGAGAGCGCTGTTCCCAGGAGCCACCACCAGGCCACCTGGGCCAGGGCTCCCGTCACGACGAAGAGCCTGACGCGCAACCAGACGCCCATGCCCCAGTGCACGGCCGAGCCGATGGCCAGGAGGAGCGCCCACCACCAGAGACTGCGCAGACCCCCGGCGTCGATCAGAAACCATCCGTCGATGAGCACCAGCGCCGCGCCGACGGCGAAAAGGCTCGTGCCGACTATCGTCAACCGCCGGCGGAGCCAGAGGCCACCACCATAGAATGCTGCCGTCACGACCACCAATATGCCCAAGCGGATGCCCACGGCGAGCGTCGGCCACGCGTAGATCGCGAAACCCGCGGCGGCCGCGACGACCAGCAGGGCGCCGGCGAGGGCGACCCAGACGGTCCAGGGCACGTCACGCAGAGCGGCGGCTACACGAGATGGAGGCCGGGGCTCTCGGGGAGGTCTGCTCGTTGCGGGCGTCGGTGGCGCGATCCAGCTGTCGTATGCGGATCGTGACGCAGTCGGCGTGACGAGACGTTCGGCGATGGGCGGCACACCGGTCGCGACGAGGTCCTGGTCGTCATCCGGCGACTCGTCGTCGTATGGTTCGTCCTCCTCGTCGTACAGCTCGTCGTCGTCAAATGACTCCTCGAGGTCGGCGTCGAGACCGCGCATGCGGTCCAGGTATCGTCGGGTGAGTAGGCGATAGGAAGACTCCGGTAGGTCGCCCAGAGCGTGGGCCTCGTCGAGAGCTTCGAGAAGGTACTCGATCTTGGCGAGCTCCTCGGTGTCGGTCGAGGTGTCGGCGAGGCTGCGTCTCGCCATCAAGTCCTCTCGGGCCTCACGGCGGCTCAACCAACAAGGGGCATCGCATTCGGGACAGCGTTCGTATCGCGACCGGACCGTGGCGCCACAAAGTGGGCAGACCGTCATCGAATCCCCCTCATAGTCGATTCCCCCCCGGGAGGTTCAGCGATATCGTGCCGGGCGAACTGCATGCGGGTCCCTGGACAGAGACCCGCAGGAGCAGATTCTAGGACTATCGGCAGTTTCCTCGCATGGCGACAGGGATGTTTTGGCTGCGGCGGATGCTCCCCCGCGAGACGCTCGCGCGGTTCGGCCCTTGCCGGAGGTCAGAGGTCCCTGCGACCCTGCAACGCCCTTCCCAAGGTTATCTCGTCGGCATACTCCAGGTCACCGCCCATGGGTAGTCCGGCGGCAGGCCGGGTGATGCAAAGACCACCCGCCGACGTCAGCGGCCGGAGCTCCTCGGAGATGAAGAGGGCCGTGGCTTCACCGGCGGTGTTCGGATTGGTTGCCACGAGCACCTCCCGCACCGCATTCTCCCGCACCCGCTGGAACAACTCCGCCAAGTGCAGTTTGTTGGGGCCTATTCCGTCGAGAGGCGAGAGCGCTCCGCCCAGGACGTGGTACAGCCCCTTGTACTCATGGGTGCGTTCGATGCTGATGATGTCACCCGGCTCCTCGACGACGCAGATGATGCTGGTGTCGCGCGAGGGGTCCAGGCAGATGGGGCAGAGTTCCTGCTCGGTGAGGTTGAAGCACTGGCGGCAGAAGCGCACCACCTCCTTGACCTCGACGAGGGCGTGCGCCAAAGGCAGCGCTTCCTCCGGTGACAGCTTCAGCAGATGGAACGCCAGCCGCTGCGCGGTCTTGGGTCCGATCCCGGGCAGCTTGCTCAGTTCGTCTATGAGCCTCTGGACGGTGGGGCTGAACATGCGCCGAGGCGAGGCAGCCGGAACTCGGCGCCTAGAACGGCAGTCCGGGGATGTTCAGACCCGAGGTCAGGCCGCCCATCTTCTTGTTGGCGAGTTCCTGCGCCGAGCGCAGCGCCTCGTTGGTGGCGGCCATGATCATGTCTTCG
>JAKAHF010000187.1 GCA_021815245.1 Actinomycetes bacterium | reverse complement strand
AGAAGACTTATGTCGTGCAGTTCGCCGAACACCCGCTGCATCCGCATGTGCACTTTCACATCATCGCCCGCTACTCAGACCTTCCTCCCGACAAACGCGCTACGCGTATCTTTGACTACCTGGGAGTGCCGGAGGAGCAGCGTGTCAGCGAGGAGGCGATGAATGCGCTGGCGCTGCGGGTTAGAGTGTATATGACACAGCATCATCAGACTCTCTCCGGGTCAGCGCCGCCGGATATACCAGGCTCCTGAAACTCATGGAATCCACTGGGTGCAGTCCAGGCTGGGCACCCAGAACTTCTCGATGAACTCCACCACCAGCCGCGTGCCCTCGTCGTGGCCGATCTTCCCTTCCTGGCCTACAACACTCCGGCCGAGGCGGTGGCCAACGGCGGCCGTTTTCTCAAAGAAGCGGGCGCGGCTGCGCCGGTGGCATTGGCTGGCCGACGGGCATGGGTGCCGGCGCCACAGCCGGAGACTGAGCCCACGGATCGGAAGGCACACCCTGAGGAGGACCGCCGAACGCGGGCGGGGCGCCGAAACCGCCGGACGCGGCCGCCTGCGCGGGCCACTGGCCGTAGGGCATGATCGACCCGGCCACCTCGCTGAGTCTCGCGTCGACGTTCTCCCTGTGCTGGCGAGAACTTCTGAAGCGGATGGCCCAATTCTTCGCATCGCCCGTCTCTATGCGGCTGTAGATCTCGTCGAAGTCACTCACGCCGAAGTACTGCAGGGCTTCCTCGGGCGGTCCGTAGTAGGCCAGGTTGCCGCCGCGGGCCATGAAGATGACCTTGTCGCAGATCATCACGTTCTTCGTGGCGTGAGTCACGAGCGCCACGGTGCGCCCCTGGTCGGCCAGCCGGCGCAGCAACTTCATCATCTGCAGCTCGGTACCCGGATCGAGGCCTGAAGTGGCCTCATCGAGGAAGAAGAGGCTCGGCCTTGTCAGCAACTCGACACCGATGGACACCCGTTTGCGCTGGCCGCCGCTCAAGGCCCGCACGGGACGATCGACGGTGGCCTGCAGGTCGAGGTCGTGCAACACCTCGAGCACCCTCTGCCTACGCTCCTGCTCACTGGTGTCGCCGGGCATGCGCAGTCGGGCCGCATAGTCGAGGGCTTTGATCACCTGTAACTCGCGGTGGATGATGTCGTCCTGCGGCACGTAGCCGAGATCGTAGCGATAGGCGTCGAAGTTCTGATAGAGATCCGATCCGTTGAGCAGCACCATGCCGGCGTCGGCCGGGTTGAAGCCGCAGAGAGCCTTCAGCAGAGTCGACTTGCCCGCGCCGCTCCCTCCGACGATGGCGACGAACTCGCGCGGATAGATGGAGAGCGACACGTCCTGCAAGATCCGAAGGCCCTTGCCCACGACTCTCTGCAGGTTGAATGCGTCGATGCGCAGGTTGCCTTCCTCGTCGGTCACACGGAGGTGGCCCTGTTCGAGCACCAGCCGGCTGGAACCGATGCGCACCACGTCACCTTCGGTCAGCAGGTGGCGCTGCACCAGTTGCCCATTGACGTAGGTGCCCGCCGCGCTGCCCAGGTCTTCGAGCACAAAACCCTCGCCCGCTCGGACGATCTGCGCGTGAGTGCGCGAGACCTGCGGATGCGACATGGTGAAGCCGGCATTGTCGCTACGGCCGAGAACCAAGGGCCCCCGCGTAGGAAGGTCGAGAGACAATTCGCGGCCGCCGGCCTGCGCGGCCGGATAGCCCTGCCCAAGCCCCGACACGGCTCCGGTTGCCTGAGGCGCCCGGAACTGCAGCGCCACCGACGTGCCTATGTTGACCACATCGCCGTCGATCAAGGGCCGGTTCTGAATCGGCCTGCCCTGATAGAGCAGTCCGTTGGTGCTGCCGAGGTCGGTGATCTCCCAGCCCCAATCGCGCCGGTCGATGCGGGCGTGACGACGCGACACCCCTTCGGATTCCACGACGATGTCGTTGGTGGGGTCGCGGCCGACCACCAGGGTCGACGCCGTCAGGGGAACCTCCCTCGCGCCCCGGGGCGTGGTCACGACGAGAACGGGCGGACGCGGAGATTGGGCCGCGACGGCCGCTCCCGAGGGGGCGACCGGTTGGGCCGGCACGCCGCGCGGTGGCGAGACCTCTGAGGGTGGAGCCTGCTGTGAGGCGGCTGTGTGCGCGGTCGCGGAGCGCTCGGCCGTGGTGTCGTAAGCAGCCGCATGCCCGAGAGCCCCCTGGCCGGCAGCCTTCGGAGGCGCGGCCATGTGGGCGGCTCCCGGCATCTGCCTGGAGAACCTCACCGCCACGAGACCCAACTCGATCTGCGCGCCCTCGACGAGTACCTGCTCGACCTTGGGTTCGAGCTCGACGCCGTCGACCTTCGTGCCGTTGCCACTGCCCAAGTCGGCGATGCGGCTGCCCTCGGGTCCCGAGACTATGCGGGCGTGAAAGCGCGAGACCGTGGGGTCGTCGAGGCACACCTCATTGCTGGGATCGCGCCCCAGTGTCGTGACCGCCTGAGTGAGTGAATGCACCCGGGCGACACCATGATCGTCGAGCAGAAGAGTACCGAACACCACCCTGTCCCCGCGGCCGTGACTGCTTGGCGTCTATTCTTCACTCCGGGTCGCGCTTTTGCAATCGAATCGGTGGCCGCGGTGGGATCTAACAGGCTGCTGAAAAACGACGTTTCGCCGTGAGGACGCGATTGGCATGCGCAAGACAAGGACGCAAAGAGCCCAGATAGCAGCGCTATTTGGGCGACTGAGGACGCCGTATGGTGCCGCCTAGCGCGCCCTCGCGGCCGAGACTTCGTTGTTCAGCAGCCTCCTAGCCTCCCAGAGTCTGATGGGCGAGTGATAAGGTGAGAAGGCCATGAGCCAAGGTGACACTGCGCTGATCTTGATCGTCGACGACGATTACGACTTTCTCGAGATCAACCGCTTGATCCTCGAGAGGGCGGGCTACCGCGTGGTCACGGCCGCCGAGCCCAAGCAGGCCCTTGTGCGTATGGATCTCGAGAGGCCCGACCTCGTCATGACCGACCTCATGATGACGAGCATCGACTCCGGTTTCTACTTCGCCCGCACCATCAAAGAAGACCCCCGCTACGCGGGCATCCCCATCATCATAGCCACCTCGGTCTCGAGCGCGCTGGGCCTCGACTTCAGGCCCCGCACCGATGAAGACAAGGCGTACATGCACGTCGACGCCTACTTCGACAAACCGATCGACCCGAAGAAGCTGCTGGCCCAGATCGCCGAATTGTTGGGCCCGCGGGCGGCGCAGACCCTCGCGCCGGCGGCTCCGCCGGCCGGCGCCCCTGAGGATGCCAACCGCCTTGAAGATGCCGGCGCCCCCGCCGCCGCCACTGATGCCGACACCCCCGCCGCCCCAGACGCCTCCACGGACGACTGATGCCCACCTGGGACAATCCGCTCATCACCATCGTGGCCGACAAGTGCCGCATGTGCTACGCCTGTGTGCGGGAGTGTCCGGCCAAGGCCATCAGGGTCGTCGACGGGCAGGCGAGTGTCATTCAGCCGCGCTGCATCGGGTGCGGCAACTGCCTGCGGGTGTGCAGTCAGAACGCCAAGCAGGTGCGCGACGACACCGAGCGCACCTTCGCTCTTCTCGAGTCGGAAGAGCGCGTCGCCATGATGGTCGCCCCCAGCTTTCCGGCCGAATTCGACGACATCCCACCGGCGACCCTCGTCGCCATGCTCCGCGCCCTCGGCTTCGAGTCGGTCCACGAGATCTCCCTCGGGGCCGACCTGGTCGCTCATGCATACCGAAAGCTCTACGAGGAGAATCCCGACAAGCGCTACATAACCACGCCCTGTCCGGCGGTTGTGTCGTACGTGCGCAAGTACCATCCCAGTCTGATGGAGAGCCTGGCCCCGATCGTCTCGCCGATGGTGGCCTACGCCCGGGTGCTCCGCCACGATTTCGGCCCCGACCTCAAGGTCGTCTTCGCCGGCCCCTGTGTGGCCAAGAAGCGTGCCTCCATCGACTTCTGGCATCACGAGATCGAAGCGGTGCTGACGTTCGCCGAACTGCGCGACATGTTCCACAAGAAGAACATCAAGCCCGAGGATTTCGCCGGTGTCGACGACGACTTCGAACCCCCCTTCGGCGGCATCGGCATGGTCTTCCCCATCCCGGGAGGACTGCTCCAGACGGCCGAGTTCACGCCCGACCTGCTGAGCGGCGAGGTGGTGGTGGCCGAGGGCCGCGACCAGTTCGTCGACACCATCGAGCAGTTCGATCTGGCCCACGCCGACACTCGGTTGCTCGACATCCTGGCCTGTCAGGGCTGCTACGCCGGTGCCGGCATGACCACCAGTAGCAACATGCTCCAGCGCCGCACCGCCATCAGCCAGTACGCGCGCGAACGCTTGAAGGACTTCACTCCCCAGCAACTGGCCGAGATCGAGACGGCCAAATACAAGTATGCCGACCTCGACCTCACGCGCGAGCACGAGGTCGACGAGCAGTCCCTGGGAGCGGAGCCCACTCCCGACGAGTTGGAGGCCATCCTCCACCGCATGGGCAAGTACAAGCTCGAGGACCAGCTGAACTGCGGGGCCTGCGGTTATCCCACCTGCATGGAGCACGCCCAGGCCGTCTACGCGGGGCTGGCCGGCACCGAGATGTGCCTGCCGAACACCATCGAACAGCTCCGCGGCGCCTACTGCGACCTCGAGGTCTCGCACAAGTCGCTCGAGGAGGCCAAGGAGGCCCTCGAACGCAGCGGCCGCCTCGCCAGCATGGGCCAACTCGCGGCCGGCATCGCCCACGAGGTCAACAATCCCTTGGGCACACTGCTGCTTCACGCCAACCTGCTCCTCGAAGAGTGCGAGGACGACGCCCACGAGCGCGACGATCTCGAGACCATTGTCGATCAGGCCAACCGCTGCAAGCGCATCATCTCGGGCCTGCTCAATTTCGCCCGGCAGAGCCGGGTGCTTCGCCAACGCACCAACGTGGTCGAACTCATCGAGAAGACCATACGCACCGCCCCCATCGCCGAGGACGTGCAGGTGAGCGTGGTGAACAACCTTGCCGTCGACCCCATGGCCGACATCGACCCCGACCAGATGGTGCAGGTCTTCACCAACCTCTACACCAACGCCCAGCACGCCATGCCCGAGGGCGGCAATCTCACCATCACGCTGAGCGGCACCCCGGCTGAGGTCACCATCGAGGTGGCCGACACGGGAGTGGGCATCACCGAGGAGAACATGGGCAAGCTGTTCAGCCCGTTCTTCACCACCAAGCAGGTCGGCATGGGCACGGGCCTCGGCCTCGCCGTGTCGCACGGCATCGTCAAGATGCACAAGGGCCAGATCTACGCTGAGTCGAACGCCGACCCGGCCAAAGGCCCTACCGGCACCACCTTCACCGTCACGGTACCCCGCCATGAGTAGCCCGCGCCGGGTAGTGAGCGACGCCACCGGTCGCGGCGCCGAACGTCCCACCGTCTCCGTCGCGCACCGCGGCGGCTCACCCGGAGGCTCCCGCTAGATGCCTACCGTCTCGCAAACCCTCTCGGTGGCCATGGTCGACTACCAGCGCGGGGCCGGCGGCCACCTGCGCCTGTGGGCCAACACCTCGGCATTCACCGGCTTCCTGCCGAATCTGCTGGCGCGCTACTCGGCGGCGTTTCCGTCG
>JAKAHF010000186.1 GCA_021815245.1 Actinomycetes bacterium | reverse complement strand
GTCATCCTGTTTCCCGAGGTCGATTTCGACAAGGAGCGCTTCCTCGCCAAGGTCGACTCGCTGGTCAAGCAGCACGGCTACTGCAGCGTGGTCGTCTCGGAGGGCGTCAAGAACCCCGACGGCACCTTCCTCGCCGATCAGGGCCTCAAGGACGCGTTCGGGCACGCGCAGCTCGGCGGTGTCGCCCCGGTGGTGGCAGACATAGTCCGTCAGGCGCTCGGCTTCAAGTACCACTGGGCCGTCGCCGATTACCTGCAGCGCGCCGCCCGCCACGTCGCCTCCAAGACCGACGTCGACCAGGCCTACGCCATGGGCAAAGCCGCGGTGGAGTTGGCCCTCGCCGGCAAGAACTCCATGATGCCGACCATCGTCCGCACATCGAGCAAACCCTACGTTTGGCAAGTGGGCGCCGCCCACCTGTCCGATGTCGCCAATGTCGAGAAGATGATGCCGCGCGACTACATCACCGAGGATGGCTTCGGCATCACCGACGCCTGTCGCGAGTACCTGACGCCGCTCATCCAGGGTGAGGACTACCCGCCATACAAGGACGGGTTGCCCGCCTACGTGACGCTCAAGAACCTGACCGTGGAGAAGAAGCTCCCGGAATTCAAGATCTAGCTACTTCAGCGCGGTGACTATGGCTTCGGTGTTGGCTCGCATCATGTCGATGTAGGTCGGTGCCGCTCCGCCGGCGGCGGTGAGCGAATGGGTATAGAGCTGCGTGACCACGGTGATGCCGGTCTCGGCCGCCACCTGTTCGGCCAGGTCGGGGTTGGACCCCGTCTCGAGGAAGATCGCACGCACGCCGGTCTCGCGGATCGTGCCTATCAGCTCGGCCAATTGCCGGGCCGACGGCGCCGCGCCCGAGCTGACGCTCGGCATGATCGTGCCCACGACGGTGAATCCGTACCGGTCGGCGTAGTAGCCCAGGCTCTCGTGGTTGGTCACAAGAAGTCGCCTATCGGCCGGGATGGCGGCCACTTGCTCGGCGATCCACGAGTCAAGTTCCTTGAGTGAATCGATGTATGCGGCCGCATTCGCGGCGAAGGCGGCGGCGTGACCGGGGTCGAACGTGCTGAGACCGTCGCGGATATTCTCGACGTACTTCACCACCAGGGTCGGATCGAGCCAGAAGTGCGGATCGCCTTGATCATGACCGTGCGCGGCGGTCTCGCCATCGACCGGCGTCTCGTGGTCGTCGGACGCCTCGCCCTCGCGCGCGGTACGGCTCGCCAAACCGACCGCTGCTTCGATGACCATCGCGCCATCTCCGATGTTCTCGAGCATCTGTTGCATGTTCGGCTCGAAACCCGCGCCGTTGAAGACCAGCACGTCGCACGTGGCGACCTTCACGGCGTCGGCCGGAGTGAGTTCAAAGGCATGGGGGTCGGCGGCAACGGGCACGAGCGACCGCACGTTCACTACGTCTCCTGCCACGTTTCGCGTGATGTCCGCGAGAAACGTCTCTACGGCCAGTATCTGCGGGCGCCCATCGCCGGCTTCGCCGATACCGGCGCCTGGATCACTGCTGCCGCACGCCGCGAAAGAGGCGGTCGCCCCCAGTAGAAGGACCCCCACGAGAAGGCGCCCGGCTCCGATCATATGCCGGCCAAGCACGTTCAAGTGCCTCCGCCGGACGAGGACGCGTCCGCGGCGGTGGCCCGCGAACAATCTCCGCAGGTACCCAGCAGTTCCAGGAAATGCTCGCGCACCTCGAAGCCCGTCTGCCTCGTTGCAGCGGGGATCAGGGCAGCGATGTTGCATCCCTCGAACTCAGCCACCTTGCCGCACGTGACGCACACGACATGATGGCCATCGACCAGTGTCGCCGGCGCGAAACCTTCGCAGTTGCCGGCCAGGTGCACCCTGCGGATCGCCCGTACGCGCTCGAGTATCTCGAGGGTGCGATACACGGTGGGCAGACCGAGCTCAGGACACCTCCGACGAGCTTCGGCATGGATCTCGGCGGCGGTCATGCGACTCGCGGCGGTCGTCATGACCTCGAGGACGGCCCGACGCTGCCTGGTCTGCTTGAAGCCATGGCGACTCAGTGTCTCTGTCGTCACTGCCAGATCCATGACGGCTTGTCGTGCACCTCCTCCACACTCACCCTCGCGTCGCGAAGCCAAATGAAAATGATTTCTATTTACGCAGCCACACTAGCAGAACCGCCCGATACCGGCAATGACCGGATCAAACTGCACAAGTGGAGCCACTCGCTGCAGGTGGCAGCGACCGCCCCCGCGCGCTACAGTGTGCGCCATACTCAACTGTCTCGCCTGCGAGAGGGGAAGATGCGATGAGACCCACCACTCGATACCTTGCGATGGTCGTCCTCGCCGGGCTCATGTTGATCAGTGCTCTTGCTCTCGTGGCGTGCGGGCAGGCCGACTCGGGAGGTGTCGACTCGACCGGCCCGACCACGACCGGCGTCTCGGGCAGTTCCACGAGCGTCACAGGGTCTACATCCTCGTCAGACACTCAGGCCAAGACGTTCACACTCGACGAACTCGCGAAGTTCGACGGTCAGAACGGCAATCCGGCCTATGTCGCCGTCGACGGGGTGGTCTATGACGTGTCGGGTAGCGGCTTCTGGGCCAACGGAGATCATACCCAGTGCAACCTCGGCGCCACTGCGGGCCGCGACCTCTCCGACGTGATCGCCCAGGCGCCTTCTCGCATGAGAGCCGCCCTTCAGAGGATGCCCGTAGTTGGCTCGCTAGCCCCCTAACCGGTATAGTTGCTTCTCTGCGTGAAGCAAGCGTGCGTGAACGGAGTCGACGATGATCGACAGACTTGCCGGGTGTGCGATAGGGACGCTGGTTGCGTGCCCGACCGCGGTCTCGTTCGCGCTTGTCTCGTGCGGTAGCCCCATCACTGCGACCATCGGCGCCGCTCAGGCCGGCGTGAGTACGATCGCTTCTGCCGGCGGCGGCAAGTAGGTGCGCTGACAGGCTGCACATACATCCCTGGAGTCCGCCCCGCACGGGGCGAGTTCGATCCATTTCTTCTCGACTACCACGAAACACATTGGAGTATCGATGACAGACACTCAGTCATCCAGCCCTCCCCACAGACGTAACCCCCGAAAAGTCAGGCTGATCGTAGGCCTCATCGTGCTCGTGATCGCCATCGGTGTACTGCTGTGGGTCGGTTTGGGCCGGGGAGCCGTCTACTACTACTCGGTCTCAGAGCTCAAAGCCCTCGGCGCCGCCGAGCATGTGCGGGTTTCGGGCCAGCTCGTCGGAGACTCGTTGGAAGGCAGCGGCACACACTACGAGTTCGCGGTCTATGACCGCGCGGAGCAGACCCAGACCATGACGATCGTTTTCGATAGTGCGCTGCCCGACGCGTTCAGGAACGAGCCCGGCTTCGAAGTTGTCGCCGAGGGTGACTACGACGGCAACGGCGCCTTCTTGGCCGACAGCCTGATCACGAAATGCCCCAGCAAGTACGAGGCGGCCCCGTGAGCGGCGCCGGGTATGCGCTGCTTGCCATCGTCGCTATCGCAAGCTTCGGCGGCCTCGTACTGCCGGCGCTGAGTCGCACGCTCGAGCGTCCCGCACTGGCGCGTCTGGGCACGCGCGCCACGTACGTCGCGATGGCGGCGGCGGTGGCCGCCATCCTGCTGCTGCTCGCCGCGTTCATCGCGCGCGATTTCGGTAACCGCTACGTCTTCGAACATAGTTCTCGCGCCCTCTCAGGCCCCTACACCGTGTCGGCGCTGTGGGCCGGAAATCAGGGATCCCTGCTTCTATGGCTGGTGCTGATGGCGGTCTTCACGGTCATCGCAGTGCGTGGCGGCCAGAAGCGCGACCCCAGATCGGTGCCCTATCTGACAGCGGTACTCTCCACGGTCACCTTGTTCTTCGCGCTTCTCACGCTGCTGGGCCCCGACTGCAATCCCTTCGCCCCCAACCCACTGGTGCCGACCCCAGCCGACGGAGTGGGTCTCAACCCGCAGCTCAAGAACCCCGGCATGGTCATCCATCCGGTCACGCTCTATCTTGGTTTTGTAGCCATGGCGGTGCCTTTCGGCCTCTCCATCGCGGGTCTCTGGGCCCGCACTCCCATGAATACCTGGATCGCGGCCCTGCGCACGTGGACCTTGGTCGGTTGGCTCTTCCTGACCGTCGGCAACGTTGTGGGCGCGTGGTGGGCGTACGTGACCCTCGGTTGGGGAGGCTACTGGGCTTGGGACCCGGTCGAGAACGCCTCGCTCATCCCGTGGCTCACCGCTACCGCCCTGCTACATGCCGCCATCAGCGCCCAACGTCGGAAGCGCCTGCAGGTCTGGGTGGTCTCGCTCGCCGCGGCGACCTTCTTGCTGACGGTCTTCGGCACCTTCCTCACCCGCTCGGGCGTCGCGCAATCGGTGCACGCTTTCTCGGACGCCGGTCTGATCCCCTGGTTCGCCGCGTTTCTCATCATCATGCTGGTTCTGTCGGTGGCCGTCATCGCGAAACGCGCGTCCTCACTGAGAACGACGGCCCCGGCCTCGTCGGTCTTTGGTGACTCGTCGAATCTCCTCTACACGGCCGTGCTTCTCTGCGTGATCACGTTCTTCGTGCTTTGGGGTGTGATCTTCCCTCCGCTCGCCAAGGCCTTCAGAGGCAACGAAGTTCTTCTGGGCGAGAAGTTCTTCAACGCGGTGACGGCGCCGCTCGGCCTGGTTCTGCTCGCGCTCCTGGTTCTCTGCACGTTGGTGGCACCCGTGCGTGCCGCGAAGCGGCGCCTGCCCATAGACTTGGGCGTATCGGCGATCGTAGCGGTCGTTGTTCTCGCAGTCCTACTGGCATCGGGAGTGCACAAGCCCTATCCGCTTGCCGCCTTCGTCCTCTCGGCCATGGCAGTCACAGCGGTGCTGCTGATGCTCGGCCGCGATCTCCGCAACCAGCGGCGCTATGGAGCCTTGCTGGTGCATCTCGGTCTGCTGATCTTGGTGATCGGCATCGCCGGATCGTGGGCGTACAAGCAGTCGGTCGAAGGGGAGTTGGCCGCGGGAGAGACTCTCACGCTCGGTGACATCCAGGTGGAGTACAAAGACCTTGTCTACCAGGCCCAGAACAACACCGACAAGAGCGTCACGCAGGCCGTGCTCGACCTCACCGTGGATGGAGCCTACCGCGGCGCGATGCTGCCGTCGCTCGACTACTACCCGGCGAGCGAGCAGGTATGGACGCGTGTCGCCCGGCACACCTCCCTTGGCGGCGACGTCTACGTGTCGCTACTCGCCGTCGAGCGGGACGGCACGAGTGTCAGCATCAGACTCGAATCGCACCCCTTGATCGTGTGGCTGTGGATCGGAGGCGCGATCATGAGCCTCGGGAGTCTCGTAGCCCTGTGGACACTGCGTCCGCGACGCCGTTCCGAGTCCTCGAAGAAATGACGGCGGCATGGCTGCGATCGAGGTAGACGGCGTTTCCTTCTCGTTCGGCCCGCTCCGGGTGCTGAAAGACGTGAGTCTGCGTGTCGAGCCCGGCTCGGTGCTCACCATGTTCGGTCCCAACGGCGCCGGCAAGACAACGCTGCTCAAGCTCATCGCCGGTCTGCTCCATCCCCTCGAGGGGAGCATCCGGGTGCATGATCGGGAGCTGCGCGACGACTCGGTGGCGTACCGCAGGAGCATCGGGGTCATCTCGCACTATCCCTACCTCTACCCGCAGCTCACCGGGCTCGAGAA
>JAKAHF010000185.1 GCA_021815245.1 Actinomycetes bacterium | reverse complement strand
CGGCCCCGGTATTTCGGCGAGCTGAGGGCGGTCGACGACGTGTCGCTCACCATCGAGTCGGGCCGCATCTTCGGTTTCTTGGGCCCCAACGGGTCGGGCAAGACCACGACCGTGAAGGTGCTGACCACCATCCTTGCCCTGACGGCGGGGTCGGCGTGGGTGGCCGGCTTCGATATCCAGAAGCAGCAGGAGCAGGTGCGCTCTCACATCGGTGTCGCCCTGCAGGAGATCGGTCTCGACCCCCTCATGACCGCGCGAGAGATGCTGGTGCTGCAGTCGCGGCTCTTTGCGGCGCGGAAAGGGGCGGCGCGCGAAGCCGCCGCCCGGCTTCTCGCCACCGTGGGTCTCGACACGATCGAGCCCAAGAAGCGGGTCGGCGAATTCTCGGGCGGCATGAAACGGCGCCTCGACCTGGCTCTGGCGCTCGTGAACGATCCCGACGTGCTGTTCCTCGACGAACCGACGACCGGACTCGACCCCGCCAGCCGCCTGAACGTCTGGGAGGAGGTGCGCCGTCTCAACTCCGATGCGGGCATGACGATCTTCCTTACCACGCAATATCTCGAGGAAGCCGACAAGTTGGCCGACGAGGTGGCCGTGATCGACCGGGGCAAGATCGTGGCCCAGGGTGCGCCCCTCGAGTTGAAGCGCCGGGTCGGCAACGAGGTGGTGACCCTCAGTTTCGAAGCACCTGAGGTCGCCGAGCGGGCGGCCGAAGTGCTGGCTCCCCTGGCGCGTTGGCGGCAGGTGACGGGCAGCGATCTGGTCTGCTACTTCTCGTCGGCGGCCGAACGCGTGCCGTCACTGGTGCGGGCGCTCGACCAAGCCGGCATAGGACTGCGTGGTCTGACGGTGGCCCAACCCACCCTCGACGACGTGTTCCTGCGGGTGACCGGAGCGCGCCTTCCTCCGCCCGGAGTCGAAGAGGAGCAAGAATGAACGACATCCTCCTGCTGATCGGGCGCTCGCTGCGCATCACGCTTCGCATGCCCGCGGCCGTGATCCCCAACGTGGCGATCAGCGTCTTCTTCCTGTTCGTCTTCAATTCGGGACTGTCGTCGATAGCCGGCCTGCCTGGCTTCAAAGGCAGCTACCTCGCATTCATCATCCCGGTGTCGATCGTGTCGGCTTCGGTCGGTGGCGCCGGCACCGCCGGGCAGGCGCTCGTGCGCGACCTCGAATCGGGGTACTTCACGAAGCTTCTGCTCACGCCTGCCTCGCGTCTCGCGCTGGTATGGGGTCCCATGGTGGCCGCGGCGATCGTACTCGTGGGCCAGGTGGTGCTGATCCTGATCCTTGGGCTGGCGCTCGGTCTCAAGGCCGCCGCCGGACCGGCCGGCCTGCTGCTCGTCCTGCTCTTCGCCTTTGTGTGGGGCATGGCCTTTGCCGGCTACGCTGTCGCGATCGCCCTCAAGACCAAGAACGGCGCGGCCGCCCAGGCGGCAACCTTCGCCTTCTTTCCTCTGATATTCCTCTCGACGACGTTCGTCCCCAAGGAGTACATCGCGGCCGCGTGGCTCAAGTGGGCAGCGACCATCAACCCCACAACGTATGTCTACGACGCGATGCGATCGTTGCTCATCGACGGCTGGGAGGCGCGGCCGTTGCTCATCGGCGCGGGAGTCATGGTGGCGTTCGCGACGCTGACCGGTCTCCTCGCTCTGATGCAGGCGCGCAGGGCAACCCAGTTGGGGTAGGGGCTGTCTGTGCGCACCCGAGCGTTCGTGCGGTTCGGGTTCGCCACGCGGACGCAGTCCGGCCGAGCGAGGTAGGATAGTCTCCCCGGACGGTGGCCGTCCGGCGGACGGTGGTGGCGAGCGGCGGGGCGGCACGAGGAGGTAGAAGAAGCGTGACCGGTGGAGCGGCAGAGCGGAAGGACCCGGTACCCTATCTGGCAAATGGTCGCGCGTTTCGGCTTGGGGGAGTGCTGTTCGACTTCGACGGCACGCTGACTCAGCCCGGTGCGCTCGACTTCGCCGCCATCCACGAAGCCGTGGGTTGTCCCCGGGAGATCGGGTTGCTCGAGTTCCTGGCGCAGCTGACCGATCCGGGCGCTCGCGCGAGCAAAGAGGCCGTCCTGCTGGCCGCGGAGATCGAGGCCGCGGAGCGCTGCGCGCCGAACGAAGGGGCGGCCGAGCTGGTCGCCTTCTTGCGCGAGAACGGGGTCCCGATGGCCATCATCACCCGCAACAGTCGCGCGGCCGTCGACGTGGCGTTCGAGAGCCTGCCCGAGATCGATGAGCGGTGGTTCGCGGCGGTCCTCACGAGAGAGCTCCCGGTCAACCCGAAGCCCTATCCGGACGGCGTACGACTGGCGGCCGCCCAGTTGGGAGTGTCCGAAGAGCACCTGCTGATGATCGGTGACCACGACTTCGACATAGAAGCGGGCAAACGGGCCGGCACCTTGACGATGTACCTGCGCAACCACCCGCGGGCCGACGGCGGGCCGGTCGGCGCCGACTTCGTGGTCGACGATCTGGCCGAGGCCAAGGAGATCATCAGGTATGGGCTTCCGCTTGCGGCCGGCAAGCTCCCCGCCGACCTGCTCGAAAGGAGTCTCGCGGGCATCGAAATCGGCGATGCGAGCGTACTGGTGGGCGCGGCCGTCGGTGAGGACGCGGCGGCGCTCGATGTGCGGGGCGCCGAAGTGATGGTGTTGGCCTCCGATCCCATAACCCTGGCTGTCGATTCCCTGGCTCGGTACACCGTACTGGTCAATGCCAACGACATCGCGACGAGCGGAGCCGATCCCAGGTGGCTGCTCAGCACGCTGCTCTTCCCGCCGGGCGCGAGTGCATCCGAAGTGCTGGCGCTGATGCGCGACATCCAGACGGAGTGCGCGGCGTGCGGCCTGACGCTCTGTGGAGGTCACACCGAGATCTCCGATGCGGTCGCGCGTCCGCTTGTGATCGGCATGGTGGCCGGCGTCGCTCTCAGGTCGCAGCTCGTAGACAAGCGCACCATGCGCGAAGGGGACAGGATCATCCTCACGAAGCGGGTAGCGGTCGAGGGGACCGGCCTCATCGCCCGGGAGTACGGACCACAGCTGGCCTCCGCCGGATTGAGCGGTGCCGAGATAGATCGGGCGGCGGGCTTCTTGGAGCAGATCGGCGTTCTCGACGAGGCCCGGGTCGCTCGGACGACGCCGGGCGTCAGCGCGATGCACGATGTCACAGAGGGCGGACTGGCGACTGCCGTGCGGGAGCTGGGCGCAGCCGGTGGACACCGGCTGCGCCTCCATGTGGACCGCATCCCTCTGTATCCGGAGACCATACGGGTCTGCATGGCCCTCGACCTCCAACCCCTCGGCCTCATCGGCTCGGGCAGCCTGCTTGTCACCTGCTCACCCGATCACGCCGAGGCTCTGATCGCGACGCTGAAAGACGAAGGCATCGAGGCGACCGATATCGGCGAAGTGCTGGGTGAAGGCGACGGGGTCGAAGCTTTTGAGAATGGCACGGTGACGGAGTGGCCACACTTCGAACGAGACGAGGTCTCGCGCCTGAGTCGATAGAACGGATCGCCGCATAGTACGGCGCCGACAAATAGTACGGTATTGCAAAATAGTACGTTGTTGCCGTATAATCTGGGCATGCAACGCATACCCGACATAGATCTCCCTGTCCCCACCGCCGATGAAGGCCAGAAACCCCCGTGTGCCGCGACTTCCGCCGAGCGCCTGCGGGTCGGCTATTGGCGGGCCTTGCACGACCTCGAGGCGCTTCGGCTGCAGCAGTGGGAGCGATCGAAGCTGACGCTGCCGCAGCTGAGGGTCCTCTTTCAAGTGCGCCGCTCGCCCGGCATCACCACCGGCCAACTGGCGAAATGCATGGGCATAACCGTCTCGACCACGAGCGGGCTTGTTACCAAGTTGGCCAACCGCGAGCTTCTGACAAGAGGCACCAGTCAAGACGATCGCCGGCAGATCCCGCTCGAACTGAGCGAGGCCGGTCTGCAATTGGCGGGCGAACTGGCCGAGACCACGAGGCCGTTCATGAACGCCGTGATGCAGGAGCTGGGCGACGACCTCGAGCGGGTCGCCGAAGCCCTGGAGCTTCTCGGTGAGGCGGGCAAACGTGCGCGGGCACGCCTCGGCGACGCGAACGCGATCGACACTCCCGATTGCGGTGTGCGGCCAAGACGTGGGCGCAAGGGCGGTCGGCCGTGATCGCCTGGCTCGCCGGCATCAGAACGTTCGCCTCGGCTTTTCGGTCGCTTCGCACACGCAACTACCGGCTGTTCTGGATCGGCCAGATGATCTCGCTCGCCGGCACCTGGATGCAGGACGTGGCTCTCAGCTGGCTCGTGCTCGATCTGAGCAAATCGCCCGAGGCTCTCGGGTTGACGATGACCATCCGCTTCTTGCCGGCTCTGCTGTTCTCGCTCTACGGAGGAGTGCTGGCCGATAGATTGCGCAAGCGCAGGACCATCATGTGGTGCGAGGGCACCCAAGTGATCGTGGCGCTTGCGCTTGCCGTACTGACGCACACGGGCGTGGTGACGGTGATGATCATCTATGTGCTGGCGGGGGTGCGAGGCTTCATCGATGCGCTCGAGGGCCCCACGAGGCAGGCGTTCGTTCCCGAGATGGTCGGCACCGAGGATGTGCCCAACGCGGTCGCGCTCAACTCCACGCTGTTCAATGGGGCTCGAGTCGTGGGCCCGGCGATCGGCGCCGTCGTCATCGGCACCCTGGGCATGGCGGCCTGCTTCTATCTGAACACGGCGAGTTTTCTCGCGGTCTTCGTGGCGCTGTCGGCCATGCGCACGCGTGAGCTTCATGTCACCCCGCGCCTGCCGCGCGAGGGTTCGGTTCGCCAGATGTGGGAGGCCTTGCGCTTCGTGCGGCGTTCTCCGGAGCTCATGGTCATCTTCATCGTCATGGCTGCTCTGGGCGCCTTCGGCCTCAACTTTCAGACCCTCCTCCCGCTTGTGACCAAGTATGTGCTGATGGCCGACGAGGTGACCCTGGCGCTCTTGACCACGACGATGGGCATTGGGTCGGTCGTCACGGGACTGTTCGTGGCCTACCGGGGCAGACCCTCGCAGCGCCTGTTTCTCGTGTCGGCCGCGGCCTTCAGCCTTCTGCTTCTCGGCGCCGGATTGTCGCCGTGGACGCCCGTCACCGCGGTCCTACTCTTCGGAACAGGTGTCAGCGCGACCCTGACCATGACGAGCGCCAACACCCGCCTGCAGCTCGGTTCGCCGGGCGATCTGCGGGGCCGGGTGATGGGCATGTACATCGTCGTCTTCATCGGGACGACGCCCATCGGTAGCTACTTGATCGGAGTCCTCGCGGAACGCGTTGATATGCTGGCGACGGTGCTCGTCATCGCCGGACTCTGCGCCATCGGTGTCGTCGCCGGCGCCGTGTCGGCTTTGCGCCACCGCAGCGAGGCGGAGCGGCCGACCGACGGCGACCGGCCGAACGGGGGCGCCGTCTGGCGCACCGGGCCGCCTGGTGCGGTGGAGAAGACGGGCGGGGCGGCCTAGGATAGTGCAGACGGGGTCGCGGCGCTCTACGTCGCGTCCACGACTCGGGCGAGAGGTGAGGAGTTGCGATGGTTCTCGGCACCATGACGCGGCGCTGCATCATCAGAGGGGCGCTCGCACTGATCGTCGTGGCGGCGGCGGTCGTGACCATGGGTTGCACCGACCCTCTCGCCGGCGCACCTGGGCTGGGAGACCCCTATCT
>JAKAHF010000184.1 GCA_021815245.1 Actinomycetes bacterium | reverse complement strand
TGCACATTGTGGCCCAGCCGGCAGTCGTGCTCCACCGTACAGCTGGTGTTGAGGATGCAGCAGTCGCCCGTCACTGTGCCGCTGTTGACCACGACTCCGTCGAACACGGTCGTTCCAGAGCCGAGCATGACCTCTTCGTTGACGACCGCGTGTGGTGAGATCACGATCGGAAAGGAGAAGCCGACGGCTTCCGCGCTCCTCTGAAGCGCCAGCCTCCTATCAGAGGCATCGATCTTGCCGACGCCCATGGCCGCAAGCAGCCCCGGAAACTCGGTCAGCAAACTCGGCAGCGCCTCGTCGGTGCCCAGGTAGGGCACGTGGAGCAAGGGGCCGCGGTCGGACGCGTCTGTGTAGCCGAGCACGGCGAAGCCCGCCTTCTTGAGTATGCTGGTGAGCACCTTCGCGTGCCCGCCGCCGCCTATGACGACGATCTCTCGCAAGAGCGGTCCTTCCTCGAAGTGGGCCGGCTCTTACAGATTGTCCGCTTGGCGGATTATCCCTGCAACCAGCGCGATCTGCTCGGGCGTCAGAGTCACCGAGCAGGGGAGGTTCACCAGGCGGTCGTAGATATCGAGGGCCCTCGAGATCTGGTAGGCCTGCATGTCGACGTAGGGCTGCTGCAGATGGTTGGGATACCAGAGGGGCCGCACCTGCACATCCGCTGCCAGACAGGCCTCGATGAGCCTGTCTTTGGCCGCGGCGTCGGCGCACAGGTAGCCATAGAACCAGCGGTTGGTGTCGCTCCAGGTGGGCTGGCCGATGAGGCGCTCTCTGCCCACAGGACCGAGGGCTTCCTCATAGCGGGCGAAATTGCCGCGCTTGCGGGCGACTCGCTCGTCGATGGTCTCGAGCTGGGCCAGTCCAAGGGCGGCGAGCATGTTGTTCATGCGATAGTTGTAGCCGATCTCCGAATGGACGTAGCCGATGCCGTCGAGCTTCGCCTGGGTGGTGATCAAGCGGGCATGCTCGGCCAGAGCGTCGTCGTTGGTGAGAACGGCCCCGCCACCCCCGGTGGTTATGATCTTGTTGCCGTTGAAACTAAGGGCGGCGATGCGCGCGAGACCACCGCACATGCGGCCTTTGTAGGTGGATCCCAGCGACTCCGTGGCATCTTCGACGACCTGCAGATGGTACTGCGCGGCGATCTCGTCGATGGCGTCCATATCGCACGACGTGCCCCAAACGTGAACCGGGCAGATCGCCGACACGCGACGCCGGGTCGTGCGATTGTAGGTGACTCCGTCGCGGGTCACGCATTCCTCGGCGAGAAAGCGGCGCACCGCCGTCATATCGAGGTTGCAGAACTCGTCGCAATCGATGAACACGGGCCAGGCTCCGACGTAGCGTACCGGGTTGACCGTCGCTATGAAGGTGACCGTCGGCACGAGTACCTCGTCATCGGGGCGCATGTCGCACAAGAGAAAACTGGTATGCAGAGCCGACGTACCGCTGGTGCACGCGATAGCGTGCTTGACGCCGACATACTCGGCGAGTGCCTGCTCGAAGCGCATCACATACTGACCGGCCGACGATATCCAACCGGAGTTCACACAGTCGGACACGTACTCCAGTTCCCTGCCGATGATGGCGGGCTCACACAGAGGGATCATCACGTCACCTACCTGCCGGCTACGAGTTGCGGTACTTGGCTGCGTACGGATCGGAGACCAACCCCTGCCGCACCGCCTCGGCCACTTCGCGGATGCCGCCGGGCAGGCGCATCTGAGCGGCATAACCGAGACTCTTGATTCGTGAGAAGTCGACCTTGTAGTCGCGTGGGTCCTCGACCTTGTGCACGTAGTTCACTTTGAGTGGCATCTGAGCGGCGATCTCCTCGGCGATCATCTTCTTCGTGTAGTTCTCGTCGTTGGAGCCCACATTGAAGGCCTTGCCGGCCACCTTGCCGGCGCCTGTCTCAAGCACGAGCCGCACGGCCTCGGCTATGTCGGTCACGTGGCAGTAGGGGCGCCAGAAGTTTTCGCCATAGATCTCGAGTTCCCCTTTGACGACGGCGTCACGAGCGAACTCGTTGATGGTCAGATCGAAGCGCGGTCGCAGGGAGAGTCCATAGACTGTCGCGAAACGCAAGATCGTGAACTGCACGGCAGAGGTGCGGCTGAGGAGATATTGTTCGAATCGCACTTTGAGCTCGGCGTAGAGGCTCACAGGACGGAGCGGTGCCGCCTCATCGAGCATGGCGTCGCCTTCCATCTTGCCGTAGTTGCTGCAGGTCGAGGCGAAGATGAAGCGGCCGACTCCACACTCCTCGCATTTCTCGAAGAGATCGCGCGAACCCTCCCAGATAGTCTGCGTCGCCAGCTCGGGCTGAGCCTTGCAGGCCGGGTCGCCCACGATGGAAGCGAGGTGCACGACAGCATCGAAGCGTCCGCCCCCTGGTCCGCGGTCGGAGAAGAGAAGCTCGAGATCGCCGGCCTTGGTGATGTCGGCCTTGGTGAAACTGAAGCCCGGCGTGTTCAAGAGGTCGAGGAGCGACTCGCCTCCGAAGAGCAGCGCGTCGGCGACCACCACCCCGTAACCCCGCGAGAGGAGGTGCCGCGTGAGCATCGAGCCGACATAGCCGGCGCCGCCGGTCACCAGAATCGTCTTCATCGGTCGTCCCCTATCGTCTCGCCGAGCAGACCACGATGCCGAGCGGCGCGACCTCGGCCCGCGAGAGCAGCTGTCGAGCCTCGAGCACCTGTTCATCGGTGTCACGGCCGAGAACGCTCGCGAACACCAGGGCGTCCACCGAACGCGACAGCGCCAGGCAGTCTGAGGCGACCAGCATGGGCGGAGAATCGACGATCACATAGTCGGATATGCCCTGCAGGTCAGAGAGCACGTCGGCCATGGCCGGCAACTCGACCAGTTCGGCCGGGTCGCCCGAGACGTTGCCGCTCGTGAGACAGAGGAACTTGTTCACGGGCGCTTCCTTGCCGCCGGTCTGCCTCGAAGCGGCGATCTCGGGGCTCACGAACTGCGACAGATCGACGGCTTTGATGCGGTTCGACCAAGGTACGTCGGGTTCGACGAGCAGATCGCCCAGACCATCGGAATTGGGGATGCCGAGATACTGATGGATCATGGGCGTGCGCAGATCGGCGTCGACCAGCACCACCCGGTCACCCGCCAAGGCCATAGTCAGGGCCAGATTCACCGCCAGACTCGTCTTGTATTCCCCCTGAGCGACGCTCGTGATGAGTACGCTGCGCTTGGTGTCGCCGAAGCCGAGGGCTTTGAGGTTCGAGCAGAGCATGCGCATGGGTTCGAGCTGCTTCTCGTTGCCGTTCGCGAAGCCCACCGGTGGGGTGCCGGCGCGTGACTTGCTCCTGGGCCCCGAGACGTGAGGCACGGTGCCGATGATCGGAAGATCCATAGCCCTCTCGAGTGTCATCTCGTCCTTAATGCGACGGTCGAAGCGGTTGAGGATGAGAAGGCCCACGAGGCCGAGGATCAGTCCGGCCGCCAGCCCGATCAGGAGGTTGTAGAACGGGAATTGGGCCGAAGTGGGTCTGCTCGCCTCCTGGAGGACCTTGTAGTCCTTCGGTCGGAGCGATAGCAGCACGAGGAGATCGTCATTACGCTGCTTCAGCGATATGCCATAGGGCGATGCCGCGTCGGCCTCGGTCATCTGGTCGATGCGGGTCTGGAGTAGCTCCTGCGCTTTGGTCAGAGCCGCCAAGGCGTCGGCTTGGCGTTGCTCCGCGAATTGGCCGGCGTAGGTGTTGGCGATGTCGACGACCAATGAGCGGTCGGAGCCTGCCGCGGTCACCTCGATGAGGTCGGAATCGCGATTGCTCGTGACAGTCACTGAGTCGGTGAGCTCCTCGACGCCAACCGAACCGTTGAGGGCTTCGGAGACCCGTTTCGCGAACGCCTTGGTCTTGAGGACCAGGGCATCATTGGCTACGTTGTGCGCCGCTGCGGGCGTTCCGGCCGAAGATAGGGCCAGCGAAGTCAGTTGAGCATCGTTTTGTGAGTAGGCGATCTGGGCTGTCGCGCTGTACCGCGGCGTTAGGAGGATCGAAACGCCGAACGTCAGAGCGCCGACAACAACGGCTGCAAGCAGTACCAGCCACCAGCGCTCGCGGATGGCGCTCGTCGAGCGAGCCGATCCCTGCGGCTGCGCGCCGCCATCGAGCCTAGCGTTCATGCGTCGAGCTCCCGAGTTGTAGTTGCATCCCTAACATTATCGGTCACTCGGGCGAGGGCTTAAGAGGCGTGTGACGCCTGGGCGGACTCGTGTGGCGCAGTAGCATGGCTTGGCCATATACTTCGTTCGACTATGTGCGCGAAGAGATTGATGGATGTGACGCTTGCCGGACTGGCCCTCGTGGTGCTGTCGCCGGTGTTTCTCGTGGTGGCCGTGGTCATCGTCGTGACCGACGGCAGGCCCGTCTTCTATGTGGCTACCAGGGTGGGGCAACATGGTCGCGACTTCCATCTGTACAAGTTCAGGACCATGGTCACAAACCCCGACGCAGTCGTCGCTCCCGGCTCCTCGGTCACGGTGTACAACGATCCGCGTATCACCCCGATCGGCCGGATGCTGCGCAAGACCAAGCTGGACGAACTGCCACAATTCTTCAACGTGGTGCGAGGCGACATGAGCCTGGTCGGTCCCAGGCCTGAGGACCCGGAGTACGTGCGACTCTACACATCAGAGCAGCGGCGCGTTCTCGACCTCAAGCCGGGCATCACCAGTGTGGCGGCACTCGACTATGTCGATGAAGGCGAGTTGCTCAAGGGAGATGATTGGGAGGCCGTGTACCGCGAGCAGATCGTGCCGGCCAAGCTTGCGTTGGAGATCGAGTACGCGGCGCGTAGGACGTTGCTGAGCGACATCGGCCTGCTTCTGAGGACCGCTTGGACGCTCGCGCGCCGCATAGCGGGAGGTGCATGACCCTGTCGTACGAAGAGAAGTTCCGCGTGCCGATGTCGGCTCCCGACATCGATGACGACGATGTCGAGGCTGTAGCAGCCGTTGTGCGCTCGGGCCGCTTGGCGCTGGGCCCAAGATGCGGGGAGTTCGAGCGAGTCGTAGCCGACTATGTGGGAGTGCGCAACGCTGTGGCGGTCAGTTCGGGCACGGCCGCTCTCCACCTGCTGGTGCGCATTCTCGGCATCGGTGCGGGTGACGAAGTCCTCGTGCCGTCGTTCACGTTCGCGGCAAGCGTGAATGCCGTCATGTATGAGGGAGCCACGCCCGTCTTCGTCGATATCGAGGCTGAGACATACAACCTCGACCCGATCGACCTCGAGCGTCGCATCACGCCGCGCACCAGGGCGATCATGGCCGTGGACGTCTTTGGCCATCCCGCCCCGTGGGATGAGATCGAAGCGGTAGCTTCTCGCCACGGTCTTCTCGTCATCGACGATTGTTGCGAAGCTCTCGGCGCCGAATACAAAGGTCGCAAGATCGGGCGGTTCGGCGCCGGCGGAGCGTTCGCTTTCTATCCCAACAAGCAGATCACGACAGGCGAGGGCGGCATGATCGTCACCGACGACGACGAGATCGCCCGCATGGCCGTCAGTCTGCGCAACCAGGGCCGCGAGGGCGGCACGTGGCTCGACCATGCGCGGCTGGGCTTCAACTACCGGCTCGACGACATGAGCGCGGCCATCGGCTGTACACAGATGGCCCGTCTCGAGCAGTTCCTGGCAAAGCGCGCTGCGGTGGCCGCTCTCTACACCGACCGGATCT
>JAKAHF010000183.1 GCA_021815245.1 Actinomycetes bacterium | reverse complement strand
GACCAGGGCAAGCCGGTTGTGACCATCGCCACTCCCGTGTCGAGCACGGTGTTCTACACAGAAGACTCGAGTCCGACCTTCATCGCCAACGCAAGCGATCCGGGACAGGCGGGCGGCATCGCGTCGGTGTCGTTCTACTACGCACCCTACAGCGAAAACAAGCCTTCGACGTGGAGCGGATTCACCCTCATCTCCACCGACACGACGGCCGAGTACGCGGCCAACTGGGGTACCACGGTGCTACCCGAGGGCAAGTACATCCTCGCGGTCAAGGCGGTCGACTCGTCGGGCAACGAATCGGCGCTCATGAACGGCTCGTCGTATGTCGCGGGCGTGACGCAGGAGATACTGGTCGACTACAGCGCACCGAAAGTCACCGTTACGGCGCCCGCCACGGGCCAGATCTTCGGCGAGAGTGTCTCGGTAGCGATTCTCTGGACTCTCAGCGATACGACACCGCCGACCAATGTGACCATCGAATACACCCTCGACTACTCGATCGCCTCGCCCGAATGGCATGAGATCGCGGCCTCTACGGCCAACGACGGGCGCTACGACTGGGTCACGCCTCAAGTCGACGCCGACAAGCAACACGTGCGCATTCGCATCACCGCGCGCGACCTGGCCGGACCCCTGGTCGGCGACGTCATCGGGCACACTACTCAGGCTCTGTCGGGGCAGTTCATGATCGACGACACTGCCTTCGCTCTGCCCGAACCGGTCACCGACCTCACCGCCGGGGACCTCGATGTCGTCGAGCCGGGCGTCAATGGACTCGACTTTCACGCCACCTGGATACTCTCCGTTTCGGACAACATCGACTCGCAGTCGGTGTACATACTTCCGTCAACGGTGAACTTCCTCGACCTGAGCGCGCACCAACCGGTGCAGATACTCGAGAAGACGATCTTTTCATGGACAGGCACTGCATCGCTGACAAAAGACAGCGCCGGCCAGACGCTGACCTGGGGCGACTATCGTATCTGGATCCTCGTCACCGACATACATGGGCGCAGCAACCTGACCAAGAGCCTCCCCTTCCCCGTAGTATCCGAGTCGTAGTGGAATAGACGAATCGAGGTACCCGAGCTGATCCCCTGTAGACTACGCCTTTGGGCGGCTTCCTTCGGGATAGTGCTCTCGATCGCGGCTATGGTTCTTGTCTTCCCCGGCGCCTCCGCGGCCGCCGTGTCGTACTCGGCCGGCGAGATAGAGGTCGTACGGCTCATCAACGAGTATCGGGTCGCCAACGGGTTGAACGCGCTGCTCGTCTCCGACGTGCTGTCCGACGCGGCCGAGAAGCACAGCTCGGACATGGGCAAGTACAACTTCTTTGGTCACATTACCGTCGCCTCCGACTGGTTCACTCCGGGTTCGCTGCCAAGCGCACGCATGGTCGCCCGCGGCTATCCTGCCAACCATTGGACGGGAGAGAACATCTCTGGCGGGTGGGACACGCCCCAGTCGATGTTGACCGCTTGGAAGCAGTCGGAGTCGCACAACAAGAACATGCTCGACTCGAAGTGGACCGTGATCGGTGTTGGTCTGGTCGTCAACAGCTCGTCGGAGTGGGGCACCTTCTGCACCACCGATTTCGGCAGCTACACCGACGGAACGGCACACGAGAACGGCAGCAGTCTGCCGCCCGATACGACGCCGCCGACGGTCTTCATCCTTCAGCCCGCCGTCGCGGCCGAAGTGCGGGGGTCGGTCACGGTGGCCGCCGAGGTCACCGACAACCGGGGCGTGGCGCACGTCGACCTGTACGTGAACGGCTTGTTCGTTGCCGCAGACACCGCGGCTCCGTTCGCGATCGTCTGGGATAGCTCGACCGCGCCGAACGGCGCGTGTACTCTTGAACTGAGGGCGTATGACACCTCAGGCAACAAGGGTGTAGCTATCCGCGAGGTTCACGTGACTGGTTCGACCGTGACCACGAGCACAAGCAGCACAACCTCGAGCACAACGACTACGACAACCACGACGAGCCCGACGACGACGTCGACTACGTCAACGACGAGCACCACCCCGACCACGGGGACCACCCCCACCACGAGTGTCCCCGGGGGCGGGTTCACCGACGTGCCGGCCGGCCATGCCTTCTACGAGGCTATCGGGGCGCTGTCGGCTCAAGGGGTGATCTCCGGCTACAGTGACGGCACGTTTCGCCCCAACGCACAGTTGACCAGGGGCCAATTCACGAAGATCATCGTCCTCGCTCTTGGCAAACACACCGAGGAGATAGAGGGGGCGGCCAATCCGTCGTTCTCAGACGTGCGCTACACAGGCTCCTCCTACCCGTTCGACTATGTCGAAGAGGCCTCCGCCCTGCACATCATCAATGGGTATAGCGACGGCACATTCGCACCCTCCAGGAACGTGACGAGGCTGCAGCTGGCGCTGATGCTCGTCAGGGCGGGTGGTGACGATCTGGCCGCGCCGCCGGCGGGATACCGTTGTCCATTCACCGACGTTCCCGCGAACGCCAGAAGCGATGTCGCGGTCGCCATCTTCAACGGCATCCTTTCGGGCAAGACCGAGAGCGTTTTCGATCCCTATAGCCCGGCAACACGAGGGCAGGTGGCCAAGATGGTCTACGGTCTGTGCAAAATTCTACAAAAGACTTCGTAGCATTCTGCCGATAAAGGATGTGAGGCGTCCTTACGCCCACAACGCGCACTAGTGGCCGCTCTGCGAGGCCACGGCGACCGGAAGGAGAGCCCATGGGACTCGACAACAGTTACCGTAGGAACCGACGTGCATTGGTGCTGGTGTTCGCACTCGCGCTCTGTGTGCTGATCGCATCTGTCGGTCTTCTTCTCACTCCAGCAACCGAGACCCAGGCCGCTTCGGCTCCGGCAGCGATAGCGCCGGCCAGCTCAGACTGGACCAACTATATCGAAGGCCGGACGAAGGTCGCCCCACGCACGATCGATGGGCGGCCACTTGGGGCGATGCCCTCTCCACTGAACGCCGCACTGACTCGCGGACTGGCGATCCCGGGCGTGGTGGGCGCTACACCCTCGAGCTACGACCTCCGAACGCTGGGAAGAGTGACGTCGGTGAAGAATCAGGGCTCGCTCGGTCCCTGCTGGTCGTTTGCGACCTACGGCTCGTTTGAGTCGTACCTGATGCCGGGTGAGAACCGCGACTTCGCCGAAGACAATCTCGTGCTGCGGAGCGGCTACGGAACGACCAGCTCCACAGCGTCAGATCTGTACAACATGGGCGGCAATTACCTCATGTCGACCGCCTACCTAGCCAGGTGGGAAGGTCCGGTCAACGAGAGCAGCGACGCGTATGGAGACAGCTTCACGCCCGGCGGGCTCTCGCCGACAAACCACGTACAGCAGGTCGACTGGATCCCCGCGCGCGCCTCGGCCACGGATAACGCGAATGTCAAGACCGCCGTCATGGACTTGGGCGCCGTCTACGTGTCCATGTACTTCACCGGCTCTTCGTCGGGCTCGAGCTACTACCGGGCCTCGACGGCAGCCTACTACTTCAATGGCACGACGACGAGCGGCAACCATGCGGTGCTCATCGTTGGCTGGGATGACAACTACTCCGCGTCGAACTTCGCGACCAGGCCCGCCGGCAACGGCGCGTTCCTGGTGCGGAACAGTTGGGGCACCAGCTGGGGTAACGCGGGCTATTTCTGGGTGTCGTACTACGACACCTGCTTCGGTCGCACCGACGATCTGGCTGCGTTCGACAACGCTGAAGCCACGACCAACTACAGCGGCGTCTACCAGTACGACCAGCTGGGCTGCACGACGCAGATGTACTACGGATCGTCTTCAGGTGGAGTGGGCTGGTTCGGCAACGTCTTCACCGCGACGAGCACCGACACAGTGACCGCGGTCAGCTTCTACACGCTGTACCCGGGAACCAGCTACGAGATATACACGGGAGCTAGTCTCGCCGGCAAGACGCTCAACACGACCGGCACGATGAACTACATGGGCTACCATACGGTCACGCTCTCGAGTCCGCTCAGTATCACGCAGGGCGAAAAGTTCGCCGTGGCTGTGAAAGTGGTCACCCCCTCCACCGTGACTGACGCCAACAAGTACCCCGTGGCCATCGAGTACCCCTTCTCGGGCTACTCCGAGAAGGCCACTGCGAGTTCAGGTCAGAGCTACATCAGCACGAGCGGCACGTCGTGGGTCGACATCACCAGCATCTACTCGAACACGAATGTCTGCGTCAAGGCCTTCACCCTCGGGAGCGGTGGTTCCACCCCCACGAGCTATTCGCTGACGACGAATATCGGCACGGGCAGCGGTACCATCACCCGAAATCCCGATCAGGCCACCTATGCATCGGGTACCCAGGTGACGCTTACCGCCAACGCCGATACCGGCTATGTCTTCACCGGTTGGTCGAACGGCGCTACGGGCAGTACCAACCCGATCACTATCACCATGGATGCCAACAAGACCGTCACGGCCAACTTCGAGGCGACCGGTCCTGCCGCCACCCGCTACGAGCAGGACAACGCTTACTTGGTCTACACAGGACGCTGGACCACCTCAACGAGCACGGCCTATTCGGGCCGCAGCTACAAGACCACGAACACCGCCGGTGCGAACGTAACGGCGTGCTTCACCGGAACGGCGGTGAGCTACATCGCTCGAATGAGCTCCAGCCTGGGGATCGCTAAGGTCACGCTTGATGGTGAGGTGTCGTATGTCGACCTGTACAGCAGGACGACCAAGTACCAGCAGGTCGCCTGGACGAGAAGCGGTCTGCAAGACGGTCCACACACGCTCGTGATCGAGCGAAATGGCACTCGCAATCCCTCGAGTTCCGGGTACAGCATCAACCTCGACGCTCTCGATATCGTGGGCACGCTCACAAGCCTGAGCGCCACCAGCTACTCGCTCACGACCAATGTCGGCACGGGTAGCGGCACGATCACGCGCAGTCCCGATCAGGCCGCATACACTTCGGGCGCCCAGGTCACGCTCACCGCCAACCCCACGACCGGCTATGTCTTCACCGGCTGGTCGAATGGCGCGACGGGCGATGCGAACCCGGTCACCATCACCATGGACGCCAACAAGACCGTCACGGCCAATTTCCAGGAGAGCTCGTCCGTGACGTACACGCTTACGACGACCGTGGCGTCGGGTAGCGGCACGATCACGCGCAATCCCGACCAGGCTGCATATGCAGTCGGCACCTCGGTGACACTCACCCCTGTTCCGGCTGACGGATACGTCTTTGTCGGCTGGGGCGGCGCCGCGAGTGGCAACGCAAGCCCGCTTGCGGTCAACATGACCTCAGACAAGACCATTACGGCGACTTTCGCGCTCGCCGGGTCGACAGAGACGAGGTACGAGCAGAACAACCCGCTGCTGCTCTACGCCGGGCGATGGTCCACAGTCTCCAATTCATCCTTCTCGGGCGGGAGCTTCATCTACACCAACTACGCCGGGGCCAAGGTGACGATTTCGTTCACCGGTACCAGCGTCAAGTACATCGCCCGCGTCGGCTCGAACTACGGCCGGGCGAGAGTCACGCTCGACGGCGTGAGCTACACGGTAGATCTCTACAACTCATTCTCCGCCTACAAGAGGGTCGTGTGGAGCGCCTCAGATCTTAGCTTCGGCACTCACACCCTGACCATCGAGTACACGGGTACCCGCAACTCGAGGAGCACGGCCAACACAGTCAATCTGGATGCTCTCGATATCGCAGGCGCTCTCGTCGCACCGTAGCGACGGTACAGCGAAGCTGGATAGCGTATGCACTGCCCGG
>JAKAHF010000182.1 GCA_021815245.1 Actinomycetes bacterium | reverse complement strand
GCGAGCCGTTGGGCTCGGCGGCTGCCGATTCGACCAGCAGGCCGGCTATCTCGTCGAGAGTGCCGCCGAGAGTATTGCCTGCGCCGACCCCCGTCTCGAGAAGGAGTGGGGGTAGCGTCGCGCCTCCACCGTCCGAGGCAGCCAAAGACCGCTCAGCCAGTCGAAGCGCTCTGCCGATCGCATCGACCACGCGCACGCGGCCCCAGTCTGCGCCCTCTCCCCGATGCGAACCTATGTGGGTCACCACGCCCTCTGCCCCGGTGAGCGCCCCGAGAACGAGCGACGAGGCCAGGGCTTCGAGCGAGCGCTGCCACAGCGCATCGTCGGGAGCGGCGAGGTTGATGAGATAGATGGCGTGCAGAAAGAGGGGGAGCCGGTAGGCGCGCAGGCCGGCGACGAATTCGCGCAAGGTCGAGCTCGAGGGCTCGGCTGTCGGCCACTGCCTCGGATTGGATGAAAAGACCTGCACAGCCTCGGCTCCGAGTTTGTGGGCTCGTTCGGGCACGAGGACGAATCCTCCGGCAGTCGAGGTCTGTGCTCCGATAAGCGGTTGCGACGTCATGGCGCAAGAGCATATAGAATCAGGTCGAGCTTGTGAATCAAGGGAGGCGGAGACCGCATGGAGAAGCTCAAACTCGATTTCGGCCACTGTCTGGCAAAGCGCGAAGGCGAGAGGGCCCTCACCGAGGAGTTGCTGGCTTCGTGGGCACCACGTCTCGATGGAGCTCGCGATGCCGTGCTCGCTTCGCGCGGCTCGGGCATGACCGGTTGGATCGACCTTGCGGACCAAGATCCGCGGGCCTACCTCGACTTTGCCGAGGAGACCCGGGGTGGCTACGACAGTCTGCTCGTGATCGGCATAGGGGGGTCTGCGCTGGGCATAACCGCGTTGGCCACGGCCCTCCTGCCTTTCTACTACAACGAGCTGAGCGCGGTCGAGCGCGACTGGCGGCCGAGGCTCTACGTACTCGACAATGTCGATCCCGACGAGACCTGCGCCCTGCTCGACCGTCTTGATCTCGAACGCACACTGGTCAATGTGATCTCCAAATCGGGCACCACCGGCGAGTCGATGGCGAGCTACCTGATCGCGCGGCAACGTCTCGAAGCGGCCTTGGGCCCGTCACGGGTGAACGAGCGTCTCGTCTTCACCACCGATCCCTCGACCGGCACCTTGCGCGCGTTGGGGCAGTCGCTCGGCGTGCGCATGTTCGATCTGCCGAGCGACGTGGGCGGCAGGTTCTCGGTGCTCACTCCCGTCGGGCTGCTGCCGGCGGCGATGACGGGCATCGACGTCGCGGCTCTGCTTGCCGGCGCCAAAGACATGGCCGGTCACGTAGCCTCCCTCTCGGGTTGGAACAATCCGGCTTCGGTCTTCGCCGGGGTGCACTACCTCGAAGACACGCTGTTCGGTCGCCGGGTGAGCGTCATGATGCCCTACTCAGCCGGGCTGCGCGACGTGGCCGACTGGTACCGGCAGCTGTGGGCCGAGAGCCTCGGCAAGGAGGTCGACCGCAAAGGCAACGTAGTCAACACCGGACCGTTGCCGGTCAAGGGGCTCGGCGTCACAGATCAGCATTCGCAGCTCCAACTGTACGCCGAGGGCCCCGACGACAAGGTGATGACCTTCCTCGGGGTGCGCCGGTTTGAGAACGACCTGAAGATACCGGCACCCGACGCCGGGGCGCAGTCGCTCGCCTATCTAGGCGGGCACAATCTGGCCGATCTGCTGTGGGCCGAGCAGCGTGGTACCACCTGGGCGCTCGCCCAGAAGGGCCGCCCGTCGCTCACGATCACTCTGCCAAGAATCGACGCCTACTCGGTCGGTGGGCTGCTGTACATGCTCGAGATGGCGACGGCGATGGCCGGAGAGTTGTACGACATAGACGCCTTCAACCAACCCGGTGTGGAGCTCAGCAAACAGGCCACCTATGCGCTCATGGGTCGCGAAGGCTATGAGCAGCTCGCGGGCGAGATCGGCTAGTGGTGCACACATCGCTCCCAAACGCGCCCTACGAGGTCGAGTTTCGGTGCCGCTTCGCTTCTGACGAGGAGGCATACGCGACGATCCCGTTTTTGCGAGAGAGTCTCTTCCGCTCGGTGGGGTGGACCGACGCCTACTACGGGCCCGAGGTATTCGAGCGTGGAGAGGTGCTCCGGTTCAGCAGTACCATCGTGCGCAGCGAAGTGCGGTTCTTCCTGGGTTGGAAAGGTGTTGACCTTGGCAGCTTCGCCAATCTGCGCCAGGAGCTCGCCGAAGAGGTGACCACCGGTATCGAACAGAGTGAGATCCTCGCTTTGTTCGCCGGGCAGAGCGGACCCTACCCGAGGGAGGAGATCGTGCCCGCTCTCGAGGGCACGGGCCATAACTACTTCATGTCGTATGCGGGTGAGAGTGCCCTGGGGCACTACGAGCCTCTCGCGGTCAACCTCAAGCTCATGCGTTGCGAGGCGATCAGATGGCCGCTGCTGGTGGAGTTCGAGAAGCTCGCCCAGACCGAGGACGAGGCCCATCGCTTCGAATCCGACCTTCTCGACATCTGCCACACCTACGACCTGAGCGACAGGCTCGTCGACGAAGAGCCGGGCACCCTGCTTTACGAGCAGGTCTTCGGCAAGAGCCCCCGCTTCCTGGGGTAGCGCGGCGCAGCAGCTTGTAAGGGCGCCGATCGCAGCCGGAGCGGAGAGTGGGAAGCCGTCTCTTCCTCATAGAGCGAGAAGTGTCGGTCAGAGGCGGTGCCGGTCACGTAGGCGCTCTTGCCGGCGAACAAATGTTCGTTTATCCTTGATTCTATGACGATACAGGAGCCCATCATCCGGCCGCGCGCTACGCATAGAATCATCGCGCATCTCGATTTCGACGCCTTCTTCGCGGCGGTCGAGGAGAATCGCGATCCGTCGCTGCGCGGCAAGCCGGTCATCGTGGGTGGGGGCGAGCGGGGAGTGGTGTCGACAGCCAACTACATCGCCCGGCGTTACGGCGTGCATTCGGCTATGCCTCTGCGCACCGCCAGGCGCCTCTGCCCGCATGGGGTGTATCTCACCGGCGATCACAAGCTCTACTACGAGTACTCCCGCCGGCTTATGGCCATACTCGACCTCTATTCCCCGCTCGTCGAGCCCATGAGTCTCGACGAGGCCTATGTCGATCTCACCGGCACCGAGCGGCTGTTTGGCCCGCCGGCTGAGACCGCGCGCGCCATTCAGCAACGGGTGGCCGAGGAACTCAAGCTCAGCATCTCGGTGGGCGTGGCGACGAACAAGCTGGTGGCCAAGGTGGCGTCAGACTACCAGAAGCCGGCCGGCTTCACGGTCGTCCCACCGGGAGAAGAAGCAGCATTCTTGGCACCTTTGCCGGTGGAGCGCCTACCGGGGGTCGGTCCCCATCTGCTGGAACAGCTTCATGATCGGGGCGTGGTCACGGTGGCCGATCTGGCTCGGGTGCCGGAGCATCTGCTACGGCTCTCGTTCGGGGAGTGGGGCGAACTGCTGGCCCACCGCGCCCGGGGAGAAGACCCGCGCCGGGTCACGCCGCACGAAGAGGTGAAGTCCATCTCGCGCGAGCACACCTTCGATGAAGACGTGGGGGACATCGGCGTACTGGAGTCGACCTTGGTGGCGCTCACCGAAGACGTATGCCGCCGGCTACGCTGCAAGCGGTTGGAGGCGCGCACGGTGACAGTGAAGATCCGTTACTCCGACTTCGTCACCCACACCTGCTCGCACACCCTGTCGCGACCGCTCGACGTCGACGAAGCCTTCTTCGCCGAGGTGCTCGAATTGTTCAGGCAGGGCCGCAAGCGCCGCTATCACCTACGCCTGCTGGGAGTGGGCGTCAGCAACCTGGTGCCCCGCGCCTGGCAGGACGATCTCTTCGATCAGGAACTGCCGCTGCTCCGTGAGCTCGACCTCAAGCTCGACACCATCAGAGAGAAGTACGGCAAAGACGCGATCCACCGGGGAGCGGCGCTGAGCGACCCGCTGCGGCGCACGATGCCGGCCTGAGGGACATGACGCCTCGGCTCGGGTCGTGGAGGGTCCTTCGCGAAGGCCAGCGGCAGGCAGCGCTGGGGTCGCCTATTCCGCCGCCTCGTAGAACCGCACCTCAGAGAGCGCCGTGTCGTCCCATTCGGCGCCCGGATACACAGAGACGATGACGAAGCGCACCGACGTGATCGGCTCACGTGTGGGAGTGATGATCTGCAGTTGTTCGTCGTCGAGCAGATCGACGAGTTGGCTCGTGCCGTTGGAGTACTCCACCTTGAGCGACTGCACACGGGGATTGCCGACGTACCGCTCATCGTCCTTCTGGTAGCCGTTGGCGATCTCGATGCGCGACAGCACCACGTCTTGCGCGAAGTTGAACTGCACCCATTCGCCGATGCCGTTGCCGTCGGTGCCCTCGTTCCAGGCGGTGGTCGGATCGCCGTCGAGCAGATTGGTGACGCCGTAGTTGTTGGTCTGCGTCGCTTCGAGCGTCGACGAGGCGGCCGCGGCCGTGGGCCGTATCTGCACCGCGTTCTCGGTCGTGCCGCTGCTGCCGTTCGCGCCCGATGCGGCGGTGGTGCCCGTGAAGATGGTCGTCTCGGTGTCGCTGATGACAGTGGTTATGGTGGCTGTAGTGCCGACTTGGCCGGCGAAGACATCGACCTCCTCGTTGTCGGTGCCGATCGTACGGCCGATCACGATCGCAAGGAGAAAGATGCCGGCGGCAAGAACCAGGAGCATGGCGAAGCCCATCGCGGCTCCGACTGCGGAGACGCGCCGGGGCCTGCGCTTCACCCCGCCGTGCAACGGCCCGAAGAGCGAGGCGCCGCAGCGGCTGCAGAACACTGCGCGGGGCTCGTTGAGGGCCCGGCACTCGCTGCATCTCTGGAATTCCTTGCCGCTCACGCCGGTGTCTGCTTCTGGTCGATATGCGGGTTTGGTGTCGCTTTCACATCCATCGGTCTGACATTATCGCAGCCCACGGCCACTCCCGTGGCCGTTCATGCGAGGAGCCCGGTTGCCCGGCCTGCTAGAATCTTAGGGTCTTTCGTACCAATACACGCGCATGCGGAGAACAACTCATGGCCGATACCGATAGCCTCAAAGAAACCAAGGACTTCTGTCTTGACGTGCCCTTCAAGCAGGATGCCTTCTTCGTCAAAGGGTCCGCGTCGCTCGACTGGGGCATGCAGAACCGTCTTGCCCGCATCTTCAACCCCAAGTCGGGCCGCACTCTCATGCTCGCCATCGATCACGGCTACTTCCAGGGACCGACCTCCGGTCTCGAGCGTGTTGACGTCAACATCGTCCCTCTCGCTCCCTACGCGGATGCTCTCATGCTCACTCGTGGCATTCTACGTACCACCATCCCCTCCTCCTATGGCAAGGGCGTGGTGCTCCGCGCGAGTGGCGGCCCGAGTGTGCTCAAGGAGCTATCCAACGAGCAGCTGGCCATGGATATCGAAGACGCCCTGCGCCTGAACGCGGCGGCCATGGCTGTGCAGGTGTTCATCGGCGGCGAGTTCGAGACGCAGTCCATCTACAACCTCACCCGCCTGGTCGATGTCGGCAACCGCTACGGCATGCCGATCCTCGGTGTGACGGCGGTCGGCAAGAACATGACCCGCGACGCCCGCTATTTTCGGCTGGCCACCCGCATCGCGGCCGAGCTTGGCGCCCATTTCGTCAAGACCTACTACATCGAAGAGGACTTCGAGACCGTGACCGCCTCGTGCCCGGTGCCGATCGTCATGGCCGGTGGCAAGAAGCTGCCCGAGCTCGACGCGCTGACGATGGCCTACAAGGCCATCAGCGAAG
>JAKAHF010000181.1 GCA_021815245.1 Actinomycetes bacterium | reverse complement strand
GGAGCCATGCTGGGGGGTTCATACGGCAAGATCATGCAAACGCTCTTTCCCGGGGTCACCGCCAGCAGTGGCGCCTACGCGGCCGTGGGCATGGCGGCCGTCTTCGCGGGCGCGGCGCGCGCCCCGGTCACTTCCATCGTCATTCTGTTCGAGATGACCCTCGACTACCGCATCATGTTGCCGCTGATGTTCGCGACGGTGGTCGCGACCTTGCTTGCCTCCCGGTTCGAGCCCGAGAGCATCTACACCTTGAAGCTGGTACGCCGCGGCATCGATTTCGCCGGCAAGCGTGCGGGAGCTCTCCACCCGATCAGTGTGGAGGAGGCCATGACGCGCATCGACGACAGTTGGACCGTCAGCGGGGGCATGCGCCTAAGCGAACTGCAGTCGTTCTTCCGCGGAACCGGCCATCGCGGGGCGATGGTGCTCGATTCGCATGGACGCCTCGAAGGCGTCGTGACGTTGGCCGATCTCGAAAAGGCCCTTGTGTATGGTGCGGCCGACGCGTCGGTCGCCGATATCCGCGCCGCGAACCCCATCACCGCCTTCGCCGACGAGACCCTCGACGAAGTGGTGAAGCAGGCGGGGATGCTGGAGGTCGGCTACATTCCGGTCGTGACCCGGGACGATCAACAGACTCCTATCGGTCTGCTTCTGCGCAGCGACATCATCAGGGCCTACGGATCGGCGATCGCGCGGCGGGATCGCCGGCGCATCAGCTTCGAGCGGCGCCGGGCCGAGCACATCTTCGGGCTCCATCCATATGAGTTCATTCTCGAAGCGAGCGACCCGGGCGTCGGCATGGCACTGCAAGACCTCCACCCTCCGCCAGAGACGGTGATCGTGTCGGTGATTCGCAACGACACCCCGCTCGTGCCGCGGGGCGAGATCAAACTCCGACCGGGCGACCGGGTCACCGCGTTGGCCTTGGGTGACGGGGGTCACATCCTAGGGCGGCTGCTCAAGGGTGGCAACTACCGGTAGGAGTCACCCACCTCGGCCCACAGGGTCACGGACTTTCGAGAGCGGTGGCTACAACTGTCGCAGCAGCACACCGACCCAGATGGGAACCTCGTAGGTGACGCCCTCAGCGTGGACGACCACGGTGTATTGGCCCGGCGCCCAGTTGCAGAGCACACCCCTCGGTACGACGGTCTGGAAGCAGCCCTGTCGTATGTTGAACGTGCACGTGCCTTCGAAGCATGTCTTGTCAGAGGAGTCGAGCACCTCGACTGTCGGAGCCGGTATGCCTGCCTGGAGTCCGGCGCGACCCGACAGCCCGGCGACATTGCCCAGTGTGAACCGTATCGGGAGGTTGCCCACCAGCTTCCACGCGTTGCTGAAGACCTTGGGATCCTGTGGCCGGAGCGGAGCGAGGAAGGTCAGGAGGCTCGCGCCGCACTCGAGGTCGCTATATGCGAACCCGTTCGCGCCGGGTGCGGCGTAGAGCTTGACCGAAGCGATGTTCCACGTCGCCGAAGCGACGCCGATGAAGGCCGCCCCCGCGTTGCCGAGGATGTTCTTGGTGAAGCTGCCCAGCGACCTGCCCTGCGAATCGAAGGCCTCGATAGTCACGTCGTGCCAGTTCATGTTGTTGGGCTCGGCAACCACCCCGACCGCTTGGGTGGGCGCGGTGAAGCGGATGGTGTGGTCTCTCACGAACAGTACGTGCTTGCCGGCCACCTGCGGGTTCCACGTCATCCAGCCGGCGCCGATCTCCCTGACTCCGACAGCGTTTCCACTGAACGTCCCACCGGGAAAGGTCGTCGGGATGCTGCCCCAGGCGTCCGCCGAGAAATCGTATGTGAACTGCGGCAGCACCATTGCCGGATCATCAAGACCCATAAGGGTCTGAGTAGTGGGCAGAATCGGCGAGTAGGTCTCACTGCTTGGTGTCTCGATCACAGGGGCGTTCGACCCATCTGCCAGGGCCACCGCGGGCGCCGCCAGCAGGATGAGGAGCGCGATAGTCAATGTCCCCACGAGAATGTTGGATCGCTTGCTCTTCACTGCTTGCTACCCCTTTCATGGCCCGGCCTTGTTGCCCTTGGTCCATCATCGCGGAGAGTCCTACCTGGCGTCAATAGTCTTCCGCTTTGAGGGGTGCAACGTTTCGCCGGGTGGAGAGAGCGACCGCGTGTGGACGAAACAGGGCGATACTCGGCAGTCTACAAGACGCGCGTCGCCCCCACGTAGCTACGGGTGAACGCGTCGCTGATCTGCACGTGGTTGCCGGTGGCGTTGATGATACGGCCGTTGCCGATGTAGATGCCGACATGCTGGATGGGCGAGTAGTAGAAGCACAGGTCGCCCGGTTTGATCTCGCTGCGGCTCACGTGTTTGCCGTAGTTGTACTGCATGCGGCTGGAATGCGGCAGTGAGATGCCGAATTTGCCGTAGACATACATCACCAATCCCGAGCAGTCGAATCCTCTCGGACTGGCGCCGCCCCACACGTAGGGCACGCCTGAGAAGCCCATGGCCATGCTGATGATCTTGCCCGGACGAGAGGCGAGGAACTGCTGCCGCGCCTTCTCTTCGGCGAGGATCCTGGCCTGGCGCTCGGCTTCGGCCTTCTTGAGCTTCGCGAGCTCGACCTCCTTGCCCTTGAGGAGCTTGGCCTGCTTGGCAAGCTGCGCCTCGATCTTCTCCTTGGCGACTTCGGCTTGGGCGGCATAGTCCTTCTGCTGCTCCATCAGAGCTTCGATCTCGGCCTTCTGGTCGGCGGTCTTGGTGCGGTAGGCCGAGATCTCCTCCACGAGCTTGGCGTCTTGCCGGCCTATGACCGAGAGTTGATCGAGCCGGGCGAGCAGCTCCGAGAAGCTGTTCGAGTCCATGAGGACGCCGAGCATGCTGAGGTTGCCGGCCTTGTAGATCTCGACCATGCGCAGGTTCAACCGCTCCTCGACGGTGGCGAGATCGGTCTCGGCCTGCTTCAACTCGGTCGTGAGCTTCTTGGCAGCCGTCTGACTGTCGGCGAGTTGTTGGTTGGCGTAGTTGTAGTCCTCGGTGGCGGCGCCCAACTCCTGGTCGAGCTGCGCCACGAGGTCGGCAAGCGCCTGGGCCTCTTGCTGGGCCTCTTTGATGGCGGCGGTTGTCGCCTGGACGATGCTGGGGCCACATAGCACCAGCATCGAAGTGATGAAGATCAAGGTGAGTATGCGCCAACGGGGCACACGCTCGAACCACCTGAAACCTGGCACCCTACCTCCTGCTCCGCGCCGGTGTCATACTCCCGGACGGATGTGCCAGTCGCTCTGCAAGTCCGGGTGATTATACATTGGCTACGGATGCAGGTATTCCTTGAACGAACACCCGACTGGAGGCCGTCTTCGGCCCTCAGGCCACCTTCCCTTTCCACGCTTCGTGCTTGTCGTGCGGCCAGCGGGCGCACAGGGCCGGCCTGCCGGACCCGATGAGCTTCATGCAGGCGTCCTGGCAGTCGCAGTGGATGATCTCGCCTTCGCGGCCCTCGCGTACTTTCGCCGGCCATTCCGGGTCGGCCCAGAGCACTCGGGCAAGTCCGATGAGGTCGGTCGCGCCCTCGACGAGAAGCCGTTCGGCCAACTCGCCCGAGTCGATACGCCCGGCGGCAATGACCGGGATGCTCGCCACGGTCTTCACGGCCGCCGCCAGTGACGCCATGTAGCCCGGCTTCTCGCTCGCCGCGACGATCTCCGGGCGCGGCCACGATTCGTACGTGCCACCCATGACCGACAAGTAGGCGAGGCCACGAGCCTCGAGGAGCTTGGCGGCTTCGCACGATTCGGTCAGGGTAAGTCCATCAGGCAGCCACTCGTCGGCCAGGAACCGATAGCCGACGGGAATATCCACGGCCGCCCGCACCGCGTCGATGACCTCCAACGGGAACCGGCAGCGATTCTCCAACGAGCCGCCGTACTCATCGGTGCGCAGGTTTGTGCGGGGAGAGATGAACTCCGAGAGCAGGTAGCCCGTGCCGCCGTGAAGCTCGACCATGTCGAAACCGGCCTGCTGGGCGCGACGTGCCGTGTCGGCGAACTTCTGGGCTATATGCGGCAACTCCGCTGTTTCCAGCGCGCGGGGCATACGCTCGCCGACCGGCACCGCCGACGGCGCGACCGGCTGCGGCGCGGCCCGCGCGAAACGCCCGCCGTGATGCACCTGGAGGCACGCGAGCGCACCTTCGTCTTTGATGGTGCGCGCCAGTCTTTCCAAGCCTGGGATGCAGTCGTCGGTGTCGGCCCTCAGTTCGCGCGGCGAGCCGCTCGCAACCGGGTGGTCGATGCTCGAATTCTCGACGACTACCATGGCCACTCCGCTTCGCGCCATGAGTGCGTAGTGCTCCAGCAGCCCGGGAGTCACCGCCCCTTCGAGCCCGGCGTAGCCAAGATAGAGCGGAGCCATCGTCAAGCGATTCTTGAACTCGACTCCTCCGACGTCAAGGGGACTGAAGATGTGAGCGAACACGACGCCTCCTTGAACACGCACAGTTCATGAACCTACTATATGGTCTCCCCCAGCCGTGAGGCGACCGCGTCTATGAACGCTTCGGTGCCGACCTTGCGGTTGCGCGCGTCGGGCGTGGCGACGAGCAACAGGTCGCCCGTCATGACGCCGCTCTCGACGGTGTCGAGAGCGGCGCGCTCCATGGCAGCGGCGAAGTCGACCACCGCGGGCGTACCGTCAAGCTCGCCACGCTTCTTGAGGGCCCCGGTCCAGGCGAAGATCAGAGCCATGGAATTGCTCGAAGTGGCCTCGCCGCGTACGTGCTTGTAGTAGTGCTTCTGCACGGTACCGTGGGAGGCTTCGAACTCGTAGCAGCCCTCGGGACTGACCAGCACCGAGGTCATCATGGCAAGGCTGCCGTAAGCCGAGCCGAGCATGTCGCTCATGACGTCGCCGTCGTAGTTCTTGCAGGCCCAGAGCACTCCGCCCTCCGTCTTCATGATGCGGGCGACGGCGTCGTCGATCAGCGTGAAGAAGTACTCGAGTCCGGCCGCCTCGAATCTCGACGCCCAATTGGCTGCGTATTCCTCGTCGAAGATCGCGCGAAAGCGGGCGTCGTAGATCTTCGAGATGGTGTCTTTGGTGCCGAACCAGAGATGGAGCCTCTGATCGTGGGCGTAGGTGAAACAGGCTTTGGCGAAACTCGCGATCGACGCGTCGGTGTTGTGGATGCCCTGCACGATACCCGGGCCCTTGAATTCGTGAATGAGACCGCGATACGTCTCGCGGCCCGAGTCATCGGTGAAGACCAGTTCGGCCTTGCCGGCTCCCGGCGCCCTGAACTCGCAGTTCTTGTACACGTCGCCGTAGGCATGACGGCCGACGTGGATGGGCTTCTTCCAGGAGCGCACGGCGGGCAGTACGTTGCTCACGAGGATGGGCGCCCGGAACACGGTGCCGTCGAGCGCCGCCCTGATGGTCGCGTTGGGGCTCTTCCACTCCTGCTTGAGGCCGTACTCCTCGACCCGGTCCTTGTTCGGCGTGATGGTGGCGCACTTGACACCCACGCCGTACCTCTTGATGGCCTCGGCGGCCTCGAGCGTCACCCGGTCTTCGGTCGCGTCGCGGTGCGGCAGGCCCAGGTCGTAGTAGTCGAGCGTCAGGTCGAGGTGGGGAAGAATGAGCTTCTCCTTGACCATGGTCCACATGACGCGGGTCATCTCGTCGCCGTCGATCTCGACGAGCGGCGTGGCGACGGTGATCTTGGCATTGCTCATAGAGGGTCCTCCGCGTCGTACGGTCTATCTGACCGTGTAGGCGAGCAGGCCGCCCGCGTAGATGATGGCTTTCTGGCGCGGGCTGAGACTGTACGCCAGCGGTATCTC
>JAKAHF010000180.1 GCA_021815245.1 Actinomycetes bacterium | reverse complement strand
TGGCCGAGTACACCGCCGTCCTCCTGGAGGCGCCGAACCTAGTCTAGTTGGGGGCGGTGCGCGGCGCGCGTCGCAGTAGGGCCTCGACTCGGCGAGGACGCGGCTCATGAGTGCCCGATCGACTTGTCCAACGTCGCTATCCCTCGTCGGCAGCAGCTTGCCTGATGCGCTCCTCGTAGGCTTCGACCTCGCTGTCGATGTCGACCCGGCCGCTGAGTGCGGCCCGCATGGCCAGAAAGAGCCAGAGGTGCGCCCGAAATAGGTCGGCACGATCGTACTTGTCGTCCCATGACGCCCGGAGTTGCGTGTTGTCGTACGCGCCCATCATGCTGTAGGCGAGCAGTTCTACTGGAACTAGGCCTGCGCGCCCGACCGGAGCGCGCATCGCGCTGATATCCGCGGCCACCTGCTCAGCGATGCGACCGTAGGTCTCGATCAAAGCACCCGAGACGTCGCTCGGGGGTTCGGACGTCTCTGTGCGGATCAGCGAGACCGCCTCGGACTGGAGTGTGTGGAGCCCAACGTTCGAGGCCAGGCGCGCCAGCAGTCTCTCGGCCAGATCGGATGTCGTCTCCAACTTCGCCTCGACCGACTGGAGGTTGAACTCGACCACCTGTCTGAAGCACTCCGCGAGAAGCTGGAGCTTGCTGGCAAAGTGACCGTAGAACATGTGAGGAGTGATGCCGATCCTCTTGACGATCGTGGCGACATGCGTGTCTTCGTACCCGTTGGTGACGAACTCCTCCGTGGCCGTCTTGATGATCTCCGCGTGGATGCGCTCGTACTCGTAGGCTGCGAGGTCTATCCTGCCGCCCTCCAACAGGGCGAGGTCCTCCCGTAGCTCCTCTCTGATCTCAGCCAGCGACAGTCCCGACTGCTTCAGGAGCGTGATGCGCCGCAGCAACTCGACATGTCTCTCGGTATAGAGCGAACGGCTGGCCGCGGTCTTTGCCGGCTTCGGGAGCAACTCCTCGCCGATGTAGAAATGGATCGTGCTTCGCGGCACGCCCGTTGCGCGCTCGAGGGCGGATATGGTTAAGGTGTTGATGCTCCCTCCCAGCAATTCGACAGGTGCCGAACTAGTCTACGGTCTCAAACCGATATGATAGTCCGTGGAGCGACCCAGCTCCATGTCGGGCCGGTCCTTTCCTGTGATGACCGGGCGCTTCCGGAATCCGCCGGTGCCTCGCCCTAGGTGAGGGATGCGGACGGGGAAGGCTCGGGCGACCTCCCCCGTCCGCGACGAAGGGGGGCTACTGCAAGGTTCTGACGAATTCGAAGACCGCGTTCTTCACCTCGAACTCGTACGAGCAGGATGTGTCACCCTGATTCGTGTTCTCTGGTGTGAAGTTCATTGGGCCTTCTAGCGTCATGACGTTGCTCATGTTGACTAGGGCTTGGCGGACTTTCTCCTTGTCGTCGCCGCCGGCCTTCAGCGCCTCCACGAGAACCGTCACGAAGTCGGCGCCCATAGTCGAGAACATGTCCGGGGCCGTGCCGTACTTCTCGTTGTAGCGTTTGAAGAAGTCCACGAGCATGGCCTTGTTCGGCGCGCTGTCGGGGAGTGCCTCGGGGTTGAGGATCCCCGCGGGATCCATGACGATCAGGCCCTCGACAGCCGGCGGCCCTTGAGCGAAGATCGCAGGATGGGCGGCGGCCGAGCCACCGACTATGGGTTCGATCACACCGAGGTCTCTTAGGCCCTTGTAGATCGCGGGCAGCGAGATCGGGTTGCTCAGAAGGAAGATAGCGTCCGGCTTCAGCTTCTTGTCCTCCTCCATGATCTTGTTGAGAAGCGGCTGGAAGTCGGTGACGTCGAGTCCATACGTGTCGGGCATTTTGGTGAAGGTGAAGCCTTCAGTCGCTCCGGCCTTGACCACGAGGTCGCCGGTCTCTTGGTCGATCGGGAGAACGTCGGCGATGGCCAGCATGTTCTTGAACCCGTGTGCCTTGATCAGGTTGATGCACATTGCCGACTGAACCGTCGGATCGGCTGAGATCATGACGCTCCACGTGTACTTCGTCCCCTGCAGTTGCTCGAGGGTCGCCGGTCCGCAGGCAACATGCGGAATCTGAGCCTTCTCGCTGATCGCGCGCGCAGCCTCCTGCGAGGACTGCTCGAACGGGCCGATGACCGCGAACACGTTGTCCTGCTGGATCATCTTGTTCAAAACGGCCACCATCGTGGAGAGGTCTGACTGATCATCTCCCACTATCACTTCGAGCGGCCGACCGTTGACGCCCCCATTTGCATTGACCCAGTCCAGCTGAAGCTGCATGCCCTTCAGCTCGGAGTCGGCCGGAGCCGCTCCGCTCCCGGTAAGGCTGCACGGGTAGCCGACCTTGATGGGCTCCCCCGTGGCCGGCCCGGTCGCCGCGGTCGTCGCCGTGCTTTCAGTGGTCGCGCCACCGCCGTCAGAACTCGTAGTCGTTGGCGCCACCGTAGTCGCCGGTGCCACCGTGGTTGTGGTTTCGGTCGTTCCGCCGCAGCCAACAGTCGCCAAAGCGACGACCAGCAGCAGGGCAAGCAACCCTCCCAGCACAAGACGCTTCTTCATGTGACCTCCCTTTCTTTGCTCACAACCCTCTACCGACCCTTTCTCTCGCCCACCCACCTGAAAGCGTGGTTCAGTCCGGGACCTTGCCCAAGTACCCTGCCCGCACGCGATCATCTGACCTCAAGGCATCCGTCGGCCCGGAAACCACCACAGATCCCGTTCGCAGAACGACCGCCCGATGCGCCAAGGAAAGAGCGATTTCCGCGCTCTGCTCCACCATCAGCATCGTGAGCCCCCGCTTGTTCAACTCCGCCAGAGCCTCGAATATCCGTTCGGCCGTCAACGGAGCGAGGCCCATGGATGGCTCGTCAAGAAGGAGAAGGCTCGGCCTGCCGACGAGGGCGCGTCCGATGGCCAGCATCTGCTGCTCCCCCCCCGAAAGCGTGCCCGCCGCCTGCTTGCGCCGCTCCCCCAGAATCGGGAATAGTTCGTACACGTAGGCTATGTCGTCCGTGAGGCTCTCTCGCCAGTCCCGCCTGCCCGAGCTGCCCACAACCAGGTTGTCCTGGACGGACATCCCCGGAAACAGCCGCCTTCCCTCGGGCACTTGGCAGAGACCGCGGCGCACGATCGTCTCAGGGTCGATACGAGTGATCTCCTGACCCTGGTATACGATCGAGCCGTGGTTGGGCCTGAGCAGTCCGGAGATGGTGCGGAGGAGGGTGGTCTTGCCCGCGCCGTTCGCCCCCAGAACCGCCACGATCTCTCCTCGCGGCACGGTGAACGAGACCCCATGGAGGGCTTGAATCGGGCCATACGACGTGGCGATGTCCTCGACGACGAGAAGGTCTTCTGGTTCCGCGCAGGTGCCGTCCGCGAGATCCCGAGTCTGGCAAAGATCCTGGTGACCCTCCCTCTTGATACCGAGGTACGCCTCGATAACAACGGGATCGGCCTTGACCATCTCGGGTGAACCCTGAGAGATGAGCTTGCCGTAGTCAAGGACAAAGACGTGGTCGGAGATCCCCATGACCAGCTCGATGTCGTGCTCAACGAGGAGGATGGTGACTCCGGAGGCGTGGATGCGGCGGATGCGGTCGACGAGATGAGCACGTTCGGCGGCGTTCATGCCCGCGGCGGGTTCGTCGAGGAGAAGCAGCCGAGGCTCGGAGGCAAGCGCTCGGGCAATCTCGACCAGCCGCTGGGAACCATAGGGAAGGCTCGCAGCGGGAAGAGAGGCCATGTCCGCGAGGTCGAGAAGCGCGAGAGTGGCCATGGCCCGCTCGCGGGAAGCACGCTCCTCCCTGCGCTGGCGGGGCAGTCCCAGTCCGCCGCCGAAGAGGCCCGTGCGCTCGTGCCGATGGCAACCCACCAGCACGTTCTCCAGCACGCTCATATTTGGATATATGCGCAAGTTCTGGAAGGTGCGGGCCATTCCCAGCCGAGCGGCCTCAGATGTCGCCGCTCGCGTTATGTCTTTGCCCGCGAACCAGATCCTGCCGCATGTCATCTTCTGAAGGCGGCTGGCCGTGTTGAAGAGTGTGGTCTTGCCTGCTCCATTGGGGCCGATGAGGGCCACGATTTTCCCCTCAGGAACCTCCAGAGAAACGTCCTGCACCGCCCCAAGGCCGCCGAAGTAGACCGAGACGCCTTCGATCGTGAGGAGCGGTTCTCGGGTGCCTATCGTGGGAGCAATCGGCCGCTCCAAGTGCGGCGAGATCCGCGACTCGTCCGAGGGGACGGAGGTCACTGCGACCGTCTCCGCCTCTTGAGTGCCTTCAGCATGAACCACGCCCGCCTTGGCGATCGGCTCCGTGCGCGCCTTTCGGCGCACGAGAGTGAGGAGTTTTGCCCTCTGGCCGGGTTTCAGAGCAAGCCCCGCGGGTAGGAACATGAGCAGCAGGAGCATGACGACCGTATAGAGAACCCCGCTATATTCCTGGGCGCCCGAGAACCCCTTGATGACCCACGTCATCAGAATCGCCCCCAGTAGGGCCCCCCAAACCGAGGACGACCCCCCGATGAGCATCATGATGATGGGGATGATCGCCGCGCTGAATGTGAAGGCACGGGGACCCACCGCGATGATGGTGAAAGCGTAGAGCCCACCGGCCAACCCGCAGATGACGGCGGCAGTCACGAAGGCAAGCAACTTCCACCTGGCGGTGCGTATGCCCAGCGTGGCTGAAGCGATCTCGCTCGTCGCGATGGCTCGCAGGGCCCGGCCCATGCGGTATTTGAGGGCACGATGGACGAAGAACACAATCAAGAAGGCAACGATCCATACCAAGTAGTACTGCCGAAGGCTGCTGCCGAACTCGAATCCCAGGATGCTGAGCGGCGGAACCGGCGCAAAGCCCAGGGTCCCGCCAGTGGTCGTGCGCAGTTGGATCACCATCACCAAGAAGATCTGGCCGAGACCGATCGTCGCAAGGGCGAGATAGAAGTACTTCAACTTGAGGACCGGCCTGCCGATGACGATTGCCACGACACCAGCGGCGACAGCCCCAAGGACCAGACACAAGACAGCAGGCAGTTCGAGCTTCAGCGCCGTGAGTCCAGCCACGTAGGCGCCGATGCCGTAGAAGGCCGAATGACCGAAGGAGAGTTGTCCTGCCTGCCCGAGAATGATCACCACGGATACGGTGAGCATCGCGTAGAGCCCGGCGTTGGTCATGATCGCCATCGCGTACGAGTTGTTTATGAGGAGCGGCCAGACGAGCAGGATGGCCAGAAGAAGCGCCTTGGAGACCTGACTTGTCCTCGGCCGCGATCTAAGTAGTGAACGCAGGGAGGTCATTGTTCGCCCTCCGTCGCCGGAAGACCGAGCAACCCCTGCGGGCGGAAGTAGAGAACAAGGATCAAGACGACAAAGGCTATGGCGTCCTGGTAGCCCACAGGGACGAAGCCCGTGACGAGCGACTGGATGACGCCAAGCGCAAGACCACCAACGACAGCGCCTCCACTCGAGCCCCAGCCCCCTAGAACCGCCGCGACGAACCCACTCAGCGCATAGATGCCTCCAGATAGGTAGGAGGTCACGTTGATGGGTGTGATCGCGACTCCGCCGAGGGCCCCGATGATCGCCGACATGGCGAACGCCAGGATGATCATCCTGCTGGTGGACACTCCAGAGAGCCTGGCCGCGTCTGTGTCCGCAGCGGTCGCCGTCATCTTCTTGCCCACCCGAGTATGTGCAGTCAGAGCCCAGAGACCCACCATCACGACGATCATGATGCCGATCACCCAGAGGCTCTGCGGAAAGACCGCCACTCCTCCCACGAACAAGGGCTTGTGCCCCGTGAAGGGCTCCAGGCCTTT
>JAKAHF010000179.1 GCA_021815245.1 Actinomycetes bacterium | reverse complement strand
AAATGAGGCAGATGAACCCGAAGGCGAAGAACCATCACCACCAGACTCTTCGCAATAACCGCTGCGACCCCACTCCTCCTCCTCCGGAGGAGGAGTGGGGGGAAGTCTTTCCTTACCAGAAACCGTTAGTAAACTAGGACCCTATCCCCCTTCCGAGCGCTGCACTTTTCAACCGCCAAGCGCTGCACTATTCGAGCGCCGTTCACAAAAGGATCGCTTTCGGCGAATTCCTTGTCGATCCTGAGCCACTTGACCTCCGGGGCGGCAGGTGGAGCGGGCTTCTTCAAGAAGGCTGACAGCGGTTGCAGCTTGTATCCGGCCTGCACCTGCTTCACGTTCTCGATGTCGTCGGGCCCAAATAGCTGCGTGCGGAAGATCGCGAAGGCGAGGATGATCATACGGCCGGTGTTGACGCCCGACAGGCTGGCTGCGCCGGGGTCGTTGGCCGTCGCCGTCATCTGCTTGCCGATGCGGGTGCGATTGGTCAAGAGCCAAAGCCCGATGAGCACGACGATCATGAGACCGATCACCCACAGGCTCTGGGGGAACACCGCCACCTTGCCTACGAACAGTGCTTTGTCGCCGCTGAACGCCGGCACGCTCTTGCCGTAACCGCCCCAGCGGAGGAGCGAGAAGCTCTCGAAGAGGATGCTGAGCGCCATGGTGGCGAGGATGATCGAAACGAGCGAAACCTTGACGAGCGGCTTCAGTACCAGCAGATACATCAGGCCCGACAGCACCATCACGGCGACGATGGCGAGGATCGCCGACAGCCAGTAGGGAAGACCGACCTCAGATAGGAGCGAATAGGCGAAGAAACCGCCGAACATCACGAAGGCGCCCTGCGCCATGTTGACAATGCGCGACGTACGGTAGATGGTCACGTAGCCCAAAGCGATGAGCGAGTAGATGCTGCCCATCGTGATGCCCGTCACCAGAAGCTGGATCCACTTGACCAAACTCGCCCCCTTGAGCGTACCCGCCAACCCCGACGACAACGATCCTGGCCCGAACCCTTTGTAAAGTTCGTTTTCGTAAAACTGTTTTACAAGCTATCGCGACATGGTATAAGCTGTCAAGGGTCGGGTGCTGCTGTACTCTCTCGCGAGTAGCGAGTCAGGCCGAGAGGATTGAGCGTTGCCCAGCTATGTGAAGAGGCATGTAAGAAAGAGCCAGGCGGAACGCCGCGAGGAAATCATCGACGCGGCTCTGCAACTCCTCGGCGAGGTCGGGCTCGAGGGCCTGACCGTCTCGAGGATAGCCGAGGCCGTAGGGCTGACACCGGGCGCTCTCTATCGGCATTTCGACAGCCGTGACGCCATAGTGCGTACCGCCAACGAGGCGGCCAGTGTGCGCGCGATGAGCTGGTTCGAGACAGCGACCGAGCCCGATGTTCCAAGCCGGCTTGAGCAACTCGGCCGCACGCACTCTTCCTGGGCCAAAGAGCATCTGAGCACGATCGTCAGACCGTTCTTTCAGTCGCTGAGCTTCTCTCAGCAGGCGAACCTCGCTGATTCATTTACCCTGCCCCGCATCCAGATGTATCCTGCCTTGGTTGAAATCGCCGAGGAAGGCAAGCGTCAAGGGACGATCCGCGAAGACGTGAGGTCGGAAGACGTCGCCTGGACGATGATGATGTTCGCGTTCATCGAAGACATCGCGATGATGCTCGACGCCGAGAAGGCGATAGCCGATGGCGTCTTCGCCCGCAATCTCGCCCGCATGATCGATTCGTTCCGGCCGGAGTCGGCACAGACCGGTTCTTGAGCGGCGGCTACGGCCGCTTCGCGGCGATCCTGTCGAGCACGTTGCCGAGGATCTGGTCTGCGGTACCCTCCGCGATGAACTGGTCGAGCCCCTGAAGCAGGGCGAAGTCTTTGGTCCAGCCGAGACCCATGAGGCTCCAGCCCACTACCCGCGGGTCGGCGTCCTCACGGATGGTCCCCTGCCTCTTGCCCTCTTCAACGATGTCGATGAACCGTTGGAGCACGCGCGACTGGTTCCTGGCCATCTGCTCGGTCAGCCCCTCGGCCCGGGCGGCCACCGCAAGCTCGAACAACGGGGTGATGACCCATTCGCGATCGGGCAAGATGCGGGCCTCGTGCATCGAACCGCCGATCTCACGCAGCCGCTCGAGCATGTCAGGGTTGGACGACGAGTCGATCCAGGCGAGTACACGATCGAGAAGCAGGTCAGCAGCCGCATCGAGGATCTCCCTACGACCCGCGAAGTGGTTGTAGAGGGAGGGCGCGGCAATACCGGCTGCCTCGGCTATGCGTCCGAGCGTGACGCCGCGAACGCCCTCGCGGGCGATGATATCGAGAGTGACGGCGGCCACCTGGGCTCGACGTTCCGCTTTCGTCCAGCGCCCCGTTCGGGCCGGGGTCTGGGCACCGACCAGGTCCATCCTCACCTCCCAATCCGGAGCTTCATTGTTCGTCTGTCGGTTGACATGGTAGCAGGAAAATGCTACTAACTATCATTAGTTAGTAGGTGAGCTCCACACACGTGACAAGGAGGCGACCGACCCTGTGAACACCATCGAGATCGATCTCGACGCCTGCAATGGCTGTGGCCTCTGCTACAAGGCCTGTTTCGTCGACGTGATCCGCTGGGACGACGGCGCGAAGCGCCCGTTGGTGGCCTACCCCGAAGACTGCGCGCAGTGCAATCTCTGCGAGCTCAACTGCCCGGTCGATGCCATCAACGTCATCGTCGATTGGGACAAGCCCTTCCCGTCGGTCATCGAGCGCGGACCGAGGTACCCGGAATGAGTAGCCTGCACCAACTGGGCACCGTCCATGAAACGGACGTTCTCATCGTGGGCGGAGGCATAGCCGGCTTGGCGACCGCCGTCTCTATCAGAGAGCGATCGCCGCAGACGAGCGTGTTGGTGGTCGACAAGAACTTCAGCGGCTGGGCCGGGCAAGCCAACAAGGGCGCCGGCGTATTCATGTTCCTCGGCCCGGACGACCCCGTCGACCGGTTCATCGACTTCCATACCCACAACATCGGGATGTTTCTCGAAGACCAAGAACTGCTGGGGCAGTTCGCAACCGATTCGCTGACCACGGTCGAGAGACTCGACTCCTGGTGCCATACGTTCTGCCGCACGGCCGACGGAAGCCTCGCCGTCGACAGGTTCAAACCCGGCCTACCTTGGCATCTCGCCGCCGCCGAACTCGACACGCAGATGAAGCTGCAGCGGCACGCGAAACGTTTGGGCGTCGGATTCCTCGACAAGACCATGGTGGTCGACGTGCTGAAGGAGGATGAGCGGGCCGCGGGAGCGATCGGCTTCAGCATGCTCGACGGGTCGTGCCGTATCTTTGCGGCGAAGGCGGTCGTCCTGGCGAGCGGTGGCCAAAACTACCGCATCCTTTCGATGTGGAGTGCCGCACGTGGTGACGGCATAGCCGCGGCCTACCGGGCGGGCGTCCAGATGAGGAACGCTGAGTTCGGCTCGTTCATACAACTGGTGAACAAGAGGAGCAAGGAGCCGCTGCTCGGGGCCGAGGATGCGCTCTATAACGCCAAGGGAGAGTTCGTCTCAACCTGGAGGAAAGAGCTGGAGCCCGATGTCGACGCGGTCGCGGGTGCGGTCTGGTATCGAGAGATGCTGGCCGGCAACGGGCCGCTCGTCACCCACAACGACGAGAACTGGCTTCTACAGAACACCACCAAACACACCGAGAAGGGCGGGCACGGCGACGATGCGCCCGACTTGTGGAGCCGCCCGAAGGCCGAGGCTTTTTGGGCGCGCTTGCTGTCGAAAACGGCCGCCGCCGATGGGCGGGGGCCTGTCTCGGAGGTGTTCCCGGGCCTGCTGGCCGAGCTGTCGCCGGTCAGGGTCGACCACCAGATGGCGACCACAGTGCCCGGACTCTACGCGGTGGGCAACACCGCGACGAGCGGTTCGGCCATGGCAGGGGCGGTGCCTGCCTCACCGGGACGAGTGCGCGGCAAAGCCCTGACCTCGTCCACCTGGATGGGCATCCGAGCGGCGGCTGCCGCCTTGGAGTACATCTCTAGTGTGGCGATCGGGCGCCCGGATGTGACCGCCGCCGCCGCCCTCAAGCAGCAGATCTTCGCACCCCTCGGTCGAAGCGCCGGTGCATCACCAACCGATGTCGTGCAACAAGTGCAGGCTGCAATGGCGCCGGTGGGCTATTCGCTCTACAAGAGCAAGGCCCGCATGCGCGAAGCCCTCGATCTGACACTTCACGCACGCGAGCGCCTCCCCGAGTTGACCGCCGCCGACCCGCACCACCTCGCGGCGGCTCACGAGGCGCGCGCCATGGTCCTCTGTGCCGAGATGTTCTTCCGTGCCTCGCTCGCCCGCGAAGAATCCCGAGGCTGGCATTTGCGCGAAGACTTCCCCGAGCGCGACGACTCCGCCTGGCTCAAATGGATCATCGTTCAAGACCGCGACGGCGAGATGCACCTCTCCACCGAAGACGTGCCCGTGCAGTCCTATCCTTTCCAGCCCCTGCCAACTCAGCCCTAGCCTTGGGAGGCCTACATGCCTGACGACCGCACCTACTACGACTCGATGATCAAGGAGTACGACCTGCCGGTGCCGATGCGCGACGGCGTCAAATTGCGGGTCGACGTCTACCGGCCCGACGCGCCGGGCACGTTCCCCGTGCTCTACACCTGCGCCATGCACAACAAAGACCTGCAGCGGGTGGAGGTAGCCGAGAACCTCAAAGTCGGACAGCCTGCCTGGTCGACCCAGTGGTACGGGGTGATCGAGGGGGGCGACTCGAAGCGGTTCGTGGCCAACGGCTACGTGCACGTGATCAGCCAGGTGCGGGGAGGCCACAAGTCGGAGGGCGAACTCTTCGTGAACGACGACTGGGACCACTACGACACCATCGAGTGGATCACCCAGCAGCCCTGGTCGGACGGCAACGTGGGCATGGTCGGCATCTCGGCCTTCGCGGCAGAGCAATGGCGGGCGGCCGTCCAGGGTCACCCGGCGCTCAAAGCCATCTTCCCCTTCGACTCGGGCGGCTGCTACGGGGGTCTTGAAGGCTTCCGCGACCAGCACCCGGGCGGCGTGCTTCAGACCATGCCCTACCACATCGGCCTCTTCAACAGCCTGCGCTCCCACATCGGCATGCCCCCTGAACTGCCGCCCCCGGTCGAGGAAGCCTGGCAGGCGGCCATGCAGAACCCCGACTACATGATGTACGTGAACCTGTACAACATCCTCACCATGCGCGGCCAGCGCGATGCCGCCATGTTCTACCCCATGCTCTTCCCCTTCGAGCGCCCCGGCACCATCGAGGCCACCGAGGAACTGCTCAAGAAGATCGCCATCCCCTTCGTGACCGGCGCTTTTGAGGGAGCCTACACCTACAAGATGCACTGGCAGGGCGCCCAGAACTTCTTCTACGGCATCGACCAGCCGCACAAGCACCTATTCGCGACCCCGCCCGCGCACGCCGAACGTCCCCTGCACGAATGGCATGACGAGATCATCCGCTGGTACGACCACTGGCTGAAGGGCGTCGACAACGGGGTCGACAGAGACCCGGCCGTGCGCATGTGGATCCAGGGCGAGAACAAGTGGCGCACCTTCGACGGATGGCCGGTGCCCGAGACCCGGTGGACCAAGTTCTACCTGCACAGTTGGGAGAAGCTCAGCGAGAAGGGTCACCTGCCGGCGACGCGCACCTACGTAAACGAGCCACCGGATGCCTTCGTGCAGATGCCGCCGACGCAGACCAACAAGATCGAACGGCTACGCTACCTCACCGAGCCGCTGGCCGACGACTTGCTCGTTGTCGGCCCCATCTCGCTCACCTTCTGGGCTTCGCTCGACCAGGAAGACACCAACTGGATCTTCATCCTCAAGGACGTGG
>JAKAHF010000178.1:324-5872 GCA_021815245.1 Actinomycetes bacterium | reverse complement strand
CGAGTTCAGGAACTTGGCGATAAAAGCGTCGCTGAAACCGAGCCTTTTCGCCTGCCGGAGTTCCTCAGCAGGAAGAGCGGCGAGCCCTCCCTTGTCGGCAAATGACTGTAGATGCCTCTCGGCCTCGACGATCTCGCGTAGTTCCTCCAGAAACCATTCGTCGATGAGCGTGGCCTCGAACAACTGCTCGAGCGTCACGCCCCTGCGGTACGCCTCGAGGATGAGGTCGTAGCGCTCGGCCGAAGGCTTCGCGATCTTGGCGACCAACGCGTCGTTGTCATCGGGCACATCGGGCCGAACGTCAAGTTCCCGCGAGCGCATGGACTTCTGGAAGGCCTCCTTGAAGGTACGGCCGATCGCCATGTTCTCGCCCACGCTCTTCATGTGAGTGGTGAGGACGGGGTCGGCCTGCGGAAACTTCTCGAAGGCCCAGCGCGGCGTCTTGACAACGACGTAGTCGATGGTGGGCTCGAAGCAGGCGGGTGTCTTGCGGGTGATGTCGTTGGCGATCTCGTCGAGCGTGTAGCCGACGGCAAGCTTTGCCGCGATCTTGGCGATGGGGAATCCGGTCGCCTTGGAGGCCAGCGCCGACGAGCGGCTGACGCGGGGGTTCATCTCGATGACCACGAGTTCGTCGGTCTCTGGCGAGAACGCGAACTGGATGTTCGACCCGCCCGTCTCGACGCCGATGGCGCGGATGATAGCGAGCGAGGCGTCACGCAGCCGCTGGTACTGCACATCGGTAAGGGTCTGCTGTGGAGCCACCGTGATGGAGTCGCCGGTGTGCACGCCCATGGGATCGATGTTCTCGATGGAGCAGACGATGACGACGTTGTCTTTGAGGTCACGCATGACCTCGAGCTCGAACTCCTTCCAACCGATGACGCTCTCCTCGAGGAGCACCTGACAGGTGGGCGACGCATCGAGCCCGGTCTGCACCGCCTGGTCGAACTCCGCCTCGCTTACCACCACTCCGCCCCCGTGGCCCCCCAGCGTGAAGCTCGGACGGATAATGAGCGGCAGATGGAGCTGGCCGGAGAGAGCGGCCCGGGCTTCGGCCACGCTGTTGACCACGGCACTGTCGGGCACGCGCAGCCCGATAGAAGCCATCGTGGTGCGAAACTCGTCGCGGGCCTCGGCACGCCGAATGGCCGCGTAGTTGGCGCCGATGAGCTCCACGTCGTACTTCTCGAGAGTGCCGTCCTCCGACAGGGCGACTGCCAAGTTGAGAGCTGTCTGGCCCCCGAGGGTGGGCAGCAGAGCGTCGGGACGCTCCTGTTCAATGATCTTGGCCACCACTTCGGGCACCAACGGCTCTATGTACGTGCGATGCGAGAACGAGGGGTCGGTCATGATCGTGGCCGGGTTGGAGTTGACCAACACGACCTCGAAACCCTCCTCCATCAACACCTTGCAGGCCTGGGTGCCGGAATAGTCGAACTCGCACGCCTGCCCTATGACGATGGGACCGGAGCCGAGCAGCAGGATCTTGTGTATGTCGGTGCGACGAGGCATACCTAGCGACCCACTTTCCCCATGCCACGCCTGCGGCCGACGTAGGCTGACTGCGCAGGCCGGGGAATTCGGGCAAAGGGATGGCGATACTGACGAAGCGGCGCGCTGCAGCCGCCCAGAAGGGCATGCGGGCACGTGGTCATGCCTAAGTACTCCTTTCGGCCTCACCGGGCTCGATTAAAGGTCGGCTAATTGTACGGTATGAGAAAGGTGCTGGGAAGTAGATCGCCCCGTGCTTCGACCGCTCGATCAGGATTGCACACTCTCATCGCCCAGCACGGTCCGCAGCATCGAACCCAGAGCACCCATGGTGAACGGCTTCTGCAGAAAGTTGATCCTCGAGTCGACGGCGCCCAGCCTCGTGACCGCGTCGTCGGTATATCCCGACATGAAGATGACTTGGGCATCCGGCACGGTCCGGCGAAGACGGTCGACCAGCTCAGGTCCGCTCATGCCCGGGATGAGCACGTCGGTCAGCACCACATCGGGCCTGATGCCTTCTTCCTCGACAAGGGCGAGGGCCTGCTGCCCATCGGCGGCTTCGGCCACCCGGTAGCCAAGCCGCTCCATCATGAGCACGGCGAGCTGGCGAAGCGCCGGCTCGTCCTCCACCAACAGCACCAGCTGACCAAGCTCGGGCACAGCTCCACCCTCCTTGTCGAATGTCTCCAGGTATCCCTCAGCCGACTCACCCGCCGCGCATTCCTGCAGAACGAGCATAGAGCGATGATACCGCGAAGCGTCTCGAACTCGACCAACGCGTCCTGCAGTCGACTGATGAAAGCTCCAGGCTCCTATTCTGCCGTCATCGGTCGCGCCGCCAGCGTGTCGAGGAGCCTTACGCGAGAGCGCTGATACTGCCGATCACGTCGAGCGCGTCGACTGCATTCAGCGTCAGCGACTGCGCCCCTTCGATGCGGTGCCGGGTTCACGTCTTGTGCATGCCGAGCACGGACTCGAGGTGGGATTCCAGATCAGACATGGAGAACGGCTTGCGCAGAAACTCGAAGGCCGGATCGGATACCCCGTGATCGAGGATGGTCTCGTCGGCATAGCCTGACATGAAGACGACCTTCATGGTGGGCAGCAGTTGCCGCATTTTCGCGGCCAGGTCGCTCCCGCTCATTTCGGGCATGACCACGTCGGTAAGCAGAACATCGGGCCTGAGGCCCCCGCCTTCCACGAGACGAAGCGCGTCGGGACCGTTGGAGGCCTCATGCACGGCATAGCCGAGCCTTTCGAGCATCATGACAACGAGCCCGCGCAGAGCCGCCTCGTCTTCTACGACCAGCACGGCTTTGCTGTCGGCTCCGGCGGCCGTGGCCGGGCCATCGCCCCGTTTGGGCAGGGTGACCTCGACGCGGGGCAGGAGGATACTGAAGGTGGTGCCCTTGCCGAGTTCGCTCTCCACCCTGACGGTGCCGCCTGATTGGTGAATCACGCCGTAGACGGTGGAAAGACCGAGACCCATCCCTTTTCCTTCGCCTTTGATGCTGAAGAAGGGTTCGAAGATGCGGCGCTTGGTCGCTTCATCGAGTCCCTGGCCGGTGTCGCTCACCGAAAGCATCACGTATGCTCCCGGGTTGAAGCCCGGGTCATCGCCGGGAAGCGTCGTCTCTATGTCGACCCACGAGATGCGCACGCTCAGCTTCCCTCCACGCGGCATAGAATCGCGGGCGTTCATGGCGAGATTGACCAGCACCTGTTCGACCTGAGTACGGTCGGCCGTGACCATCGCGGGATGCGGTGACAACGAGGTCACCAGTTGGATGCTCTCCCCCAGTACGCGCTGCAACATGTGCTCCATATCGGTCATGAGGTTGTTGAGGTCGAGCACCACGGGGCTCAACGTCTGCCGGCGGCTGAACGCCAAGAGCTGACGGGTCAGATCGACGGCACGATCGGCGTGTACCTCGATCTGCGAAAGGGCGTTGAGAATGCCGTCGTTGCCCGCGGCCGCGAGCCGCATGAGCTCACAATAGCCTTTCATGACCATGAGTATGTTGTTGAAATCATGAGCGACGCCGCCCGCCAGCTGACCCGCGGTCTCCATTCTCTGAGCCTGCACGAGCTGATCGCGGAGCGCGGCCTGCTCAGTCTCGACGACGCATTCCAGATCGCTCACTCTCTTCTTCAGCTCGGTGACATCGACGAGGGTCAGCACGACGCCTTGGGCAGTGCCGTCGACCGCGAGTTGAGGACGGGCGCTCGCGGCCAGCCACAGGCTCTCCCCGGTGCCGGCGCGCGTGACACCAACGGTCTCGTCGACTATCGGCCCTCCCATCGCCAGTGCGCGGTTGACCGGGTGTTCATCCGGCAAGAGAGGGGAGCCGTCGGCTCCCACGAAAGCCCACGAAGCGTTGGAGGGATCCTTGCCGGCCAATTGCTCCTCCGACAGTCCCAGCAACGTGCACGCAGACGGGTTGGCGAAAAGAACCCGCGCGTCGGGGCCATAGACGATCACCCCGGATTGCACGTGTTCGAGCGGTTGTGTCTGCGCATCGTCTGGTCGCTCTGTCAACGGCATATCCTCACACCTCCGGCTTGTTCCATACGGTCCCCCCTACGCCCAGCACCGTCTCGATCTTGTTGGCCAGGTCGCGGATAGAGAAGGGCTTTTGCAGAAAATCGAACGCCGTGTTCGGGATCCGGTGCCGCGCTATGGCGGTATCCGGGTACCCCGACATGAACATGAACTTCAGGTCAGGCATCGTCCTACGCAGTTCTTCGACAAGAGCGGCCCCGCTCATGCCGGGCATGACCACGTCGGTGAGTAGCAGATCGGGCCGCAGGCCCTCTTCAAGGATCAGTGCCATGGCCTCCGCCCCATTCGCGGCGATCTTGGCTTGGTATCCCAGACTCTCGATCATCAACTGTACCAAGCCACGCAGCACCGGCTCATCCTCAACGACCAGAATGAGCTCGCCCCGTCCACTCGGGACGGCGCCTTCGTCGGTCGAGCTGTGGCGCAATCGATCATGTACTCGCGGCAGGAAGACTCGGAATGTGGTGCCTTTGCCCGTTTCGCTCTCTACAGTGACACTTCCTCCAGATTGTTGCACTACACCGTACACCGTTGAAAGCCCCAACCCGGTGCCTTTGCCCTCTCCCTTGGTGGTGAAGAAGGGCTCGAAGATACGGCGGCGTGTCTCGACATCCATGCCGACCCCGGTGTCTGTCACGGCGACGGCGATGTTGGGACCGATCGGTGCGCCAAGCCTGCAGTAGTGGCTCCCCGGTTCGAGATCGACGGCGGCCACCTCGATGGTCAGGAGGCCGCCCTCGGGCATCGCATCGCGGGCGTTGGCCGCCAGGTTGACGAAGACCTGCTCGAGCTGCATCGGGTCGGCCTTGATCGGTGCGACGAACGTGTTGGAGTGGATCTCCAGGGCGATTCCCTCGCCCACCACTCGCCGCAACATATCGACCATGTCGTCGAGAAGCTCGTTGAGATCGAGCACCACAGGCTGCAGCGACTGCTTGCGACTGAAGGCCAGCAGCTGTCGGGTGAGCGCGGTCGCGCGGTCGGCGCATGCTTCGACCTGAGTCAATCCTTCGAGAACCTGCCCGTCGAGGTGAAGATCGGCCCGCATGAGTTCGCAATATCCTTTCTGCACCATGAGGATATTGTTGAAGTCGTGGGCCACCCCGCCGGCGAGAAGCCCCACCGACTCCATCTTCTGGGCATACTGGAGCTGCTCCTCAAGGGCGAGACGCTCCTGTTCGGCCTTCTCGCGCTCGCTTCGGTCACGCACGAACATCAGGCGCGCCGCTTGTTTGTCGAACGAGTAATGCACTTCGGTGGTCTCAACAGCAACCTTCGAGCCGTCATCGCGCACAAAGAGTTCTTCCACCGGCGGACCGGCTCCATCGACGTCGGTGTAGGCGGCGATACGCGCTCGCGCGGCCTCCCGGTCTTCGGGGGCGATGAACTCAAGAACGTTCCTGCCGATGAGGCTGTGAGGATCGGATGCGAGCACCAACCGGGCCATGGCGCGGTTGGCGAACTGAACGACCCCATTGTTGTGTACGA
>JAKAHF010000178.1:0-314 GCA_021815245.1 Actinomycetes bacterium | reverse complement strand
ACGAGAATGCCATCGGGAGCGCTCTCCACGAGCGATCGCCACCGCTCCTCACTCTCGAGCACGGCCGCCTCGGCTCGCCGATGGGCGGTCAGATCGTCGAGCAGCAACAGGAGATGCGGCTCGCCTCCGAGCTGGAAAGGAGTGAAGGTCGCCGCGAACCACGACTTCACTCCCGTAGCGCTCGTCATGGCGATCTCGCGCTCGACGGTCTCACCTGTCGTCATGACCTGGAGGGCTGGCTCATAGAGACCGAACTTCTTCCAGGAGCCGATCTCGTGGAGATTCTCGTCGAGTAGTTCACCCACGCTGAGGCC
>JAKAHF010000177.1 GCA_021815245.1 Actinomycetes bacterium | reverse complement strand
TGAGCGACCATGTGGTCGACTATGTCGTCGAACCGCACGAAGCCGTAGCCTCGCAGGCGCCGGGCACCAACATCCTCAATCTGGTCGACAGGCGGAGTCGGGCGGCACAACTGGTCGTCACCGAGCTGTCTCGCGAGGCGCCCGATCGCATCGGCGGCCACCTGAAGCGGCTCAAGACTCTGGTCATGCCCAGACGGCACGAGGTCGAGCTGGCCGACATCGAGCCCGCAAACCTTCACAAAGCCTTTCTCTCGACCTACGAACGGCAGCCCGAGACCTTCGAGACACTCCTCAGCCTGCCCGGCGTCGGGCCCAAGACCATCAGGGCGCTCAGCCTCATCGCCGAGTTGGTGTTCGACACCCCGGCCAGCCGGTCAGATCCGGTGCTCTTCAGCTACGCGCATGGCGGCAAAGACGGCTTCCCCTACCCGGTCGACCGAGAGACCTACGACCGCAATATCGAGATCCTGCGCGCCGCCGTCTCGCAGGCCAAGCTGGGCAGAACAGAACGAATCGACGCGTTGAGACGGCTCGCCCGGTTCTGAGAGCTCTTCAAGCGCCGCCCGCACACCCCGCGAACACGCGGCAGGCGCAAAGACGTCCGGTCGCCGGCGATCGCGCCCCGGCTCTCAGTTCTCGCGGCGTTTGCGCCCGGGTCGTTCGGCCGTGTCGTCGGGGGTCTGTGGGGGCTTCACCGCCGTCGGCTCCGGCTTCCAAACCTTGGGCAACAGGATCTCGTCGGTCGAGGTCATGTCGTGTTGCCCGGCGCCGTCGACGGTCGGCGACGCGCGATGCGGCTCAGGATTCGCGGGCGTGGCCGCTGTGACCTGGGCCGGCGCCGTCGCGGCCTGGTCCGGTGCCGTCGCGGCCTTCTCGACGGGACGCGTCGCCTCGGCCGCCGGCGCTTCGACCTCCTGCTCCCGCTCGCTCGCTCTCTTCGATCTGAACCATGGCCGGTAGACCTGGCCTGTCAGCAGGTAGCAGAGCGGCTTGATGCGCGAGACAACGTAGACGAAAACGATCGAAGCGGCTGTGACCGCGATGCACGAAACCACGACGATCTGCACCGATGGAGCCGGCCACCACGGCAGCAACCGCGACAGCAGGTCGACGAGCAGGTTGTGCACAAGGTATACGCCAAAAGCGAGCGGCGCGAGAAAGCCGACGGTCGCCGCGGCCGCTCGACCAAGCCGGCGCTCTCGCAGGAGCTCTTTCAAGAGGAGAAAGAGCGCGCATGAGAGCACGACGACGAAGACGCCGCTGTACGATTTGAAGACCTCACGATACTCGCCGACCGCGGCCGTCTTCCACCAGGTGCCGATCGCGATGCATACCACGTCGACCAGCACCACGACCCCGAGCCAGGCTTTGGAGACTGGCCGTTCGAGCCGTGCCAGGTAGTAGCCGGCGACGAAGTACCCGGCGTACCCGGCCATGATGCTGAGGTCGTACCTGCGGTCGAGAGTGACGATGGAGCTGAACGACTCGGGTAGAAAGAGAGCGACTGTGGGCAGCACAGCCGAGAAGAACAGCCAGAGCGAGAGCAGGTAGATGACGAGGCTACGGTCGAGGCCATCGACGAGCTTCTTGATGAAGGGCGACAGGATGTACAGGGGGATGAGCGCGTACATGAACCAGAGGTGGATGGCAGTGGGACGCGCGGGCATCTGCTTCAGCTTGTCGATCGCGGCGGTCCAATCGGGTGACCCGCCGAGTCGCCAGCTGACGATCAGGTAGTACGCGATTGCGAGCAGCGACCAGATCAAGAAGGGCACGAGCACCCTCGGCACCCGATGCTTCAGCGCATAGCCCACCGACGCCGTTCGTGGACTCGACAGAAGCAGTGCACCTGACAGCATGAAGAACAGCGGCACGCTCGCGGTGGCCAGCGACGTCAGAGCATTCGAGAAGTGCCATTGCGACGAGCCGTAGCGCGAGCGGAGCGTACCCGCGATCACGTGGAGAAGCACGACGGCGAGCATCGACAGCACTCGCACCACGTCGAGGTATTGCACGCGTGAGGATCGCGCCCGTTCGTCCATGCTCCGATTGTCGCATAGGCAAGCGGGGGCCTCGTCGGAAGCCCGCGGGCTTCGTGCATGATTCTGAGTCGGGGCGGTTGCGGCAACGGGAGCAGACATGGGCGCTGCGCACAACCGAGCAGAATCCCCTTCGCTACTGCGTGACGCGCACCGAGCCCGAGCTGATGTTGATCGTCACCAGTATCTTGTGAGCGGCAGAGGCGTAACCTTGCGTCTCCCAGACACCCTCTTTGCCTTCTCCTTCAGACACGCGCATGAACCCCGACGGCAGATCGACATCACCCGAAGACAGCTGTCGAACCTCGACCCTGCATGCCTGGCCGGCCGCCAACCGCAGCTCGAATTTGCCACTCGAGCCGTGGAAGTCGACCGCCGCCTCGGCGTCAGATCCCAGATCTAGCGTGGCGTCCCCCGAACTGATGTCGATCTTCATGTCGAGACGTGCGCCGGCCGGCGCCTGCACCTTGAGATCGCCGGAACTGAGCTGCAGCGTCGTCGCATACGAAGCGGCGCTCGCGGGCAGCTCGACGGTGGTGTCACCCGAACTCACGCCGACCCGAAGACCGGTGAGCGTGAGTTGCCCGAGACGGAGAACGACCGTCCCCGAGGACGTTTGATAGTCGAGATCGATGGGCACTGTAGGGTCGAGCCCGATATCCCAGGGATCGGCGTCGAGACCGTCGAACCACGGCAGCCACCAGCCTCGACTCTGGGTGTCGAGCGCCACGACCTTCTGCGTGTCACCCGTCGCGTCAAGCCGTAGTGTGCCGGTGTAGTTGACGGTGGCCGCGAGCAGCGACCTGTCCGTGGCGTTCGACAGTGGTAGTGCGTGCACCTCGGCGCCGTAGGGTCCCGTGTCGATGGAGATCCGCGCGCTCGTTGCCTGCCCGAGAGGCACGTTGCGTGTCTCGGTGACGAGCTTCGTGCTACCCATCCACCCGTGTGACGCCCCGACCAGCATGAGCACCACGATCAGACCCATCGTCACTACGCCGACCAGCGCCCCGAGGGCCATCGAGCGGCGCCCGAGCAGTAGATCGAACCCGAGGCCGACGAGCAGGATCGGCCACAACAGCGCGAGCATGCGGGCGTTCGCGTTGGTGAGTACGTCGGTGCTGAGGAGCAGCCAGATGACCCCGGCGCCGATCAGCACGATCGCCCAGAAGAGCGAGCGGTAGGGACGCCTCGGCCGCCGATGCGGCCCCTGCTCGGGCACGTATGGAGTATGCGCATCCTGCTGCATGATCGCCTCCCGGATCCGGCCTTCGCCAACAATCCAACACGATTGTCCCCCGAGCGGCGAGTTAGTCAAGCGTCGCGCGCAGGTTGTGGAGTATCTGCGCGCACTCGCCTCGGGTGGAGGCTCCTCCGAAATCGTAGCCGCCCCCCAGACCCTGCAGCCCTTCGAGCAGACCGGCGTAGGCCGCCCGGCGAGCGTTGGCATAGTGCTCGGCCAACGAGAACTGGCTCGCGACGAAAGGCGGTGAGTAGTCCACCGGCGGTTCGGCCAAAGTCGCGGCCCTCGCCACCATGGTGATCAACTGCTGATGGGTGATAGAAGTGCCCGGGTCGAACGTGTTCGGGGTCTTGCCGGCGGTGATGCCTTGGAGAGCACATACAGCCACGTACTTCGCCGGATACAGCGGATCGCTGCCCGACTGAGCGACGACGTCGGTGAAGGGGCACACCTCGGAGCCGGTCACGGCGTACCCGATGGTCTTCACGATCATCTTGGCGAACTGCTGGCGGGTCACCGACGCATTGGGACGAAACGTCGCGTCTTCGAACCCCGTGATGATCCCACGACCGGCTAGGTCGTAGATGGCGGTCGCGTACGGGGTACCCGCGACATCTGTGAACGAGTCACCCCCGCTCGAATCACCACCTGTGGTCTCATTGCCCGACGCGGTCAACTGGTAGGCGATGTTCATGCCGTAGAGAGGCTCGGCGAAGGGTCCGGCTTCTACCGAGACGTAGTAGACGCCATCGGCCGGCGGCGTGTATTGCAGCGACGCGGTCTTGCGCTCGGAGGCCGTGGTCGCGGCCACAACGTCGGCGGGGCCCGCGGCAACCGCACCTGCTACGTCGAGTGAAGCCGTGCCCGGCTTCAGCAGCCGCACCCGCGCGCCGGCGGAGAAGTAGTTCTCGAAGGGTAGGAGCGGTGCCACTTGTAGGGTGAACTGGCGACCGGCCCCGAGAGTCACCGCATACACGTCGTAGTGGTCGGCCCGAGTCGACACGATCCCGGTAACGGTGCCGGGTCCGATCGCCGTCCCGGGGATGGCGTCGGCGTCGGCGGCCAGGTCGAGCGCCGGCCGCGATGTGCGGGTCACCGACAGATTGTACGCAAGCACGCCCTGCACCCACTCCACGCCCAGGTAGTAGGTACCCGTCTTGGCGGGCATGTAGTAGAAGTAGGCGCCGTGTTTGTCTACTTTGGGCGTGCCGCCGATGGCTTCGTAGATGATCTCGTTAAACAGATCCGACCCCGCGATCGAGGTCGCCCCGGGTACGAGCACGTGAATACGTCCGGCATTGCCGGCCACGTTGCCCGGGTCGAGACGTATGTAGATCTCCTCTCCCGCCACCAGCTTCACGGCATAGACATCGACCATGTCGGCCGAGTCGACCGTCTGCGCCACGCCGCCACCCACGGTGAGCGGCGTCCCCGGCAGGTCGTCGTCGCCGGCGGCGAGAGCGGCCGTCGTCGTCCAAAGACACACAAAGAGGACGAGAGCGAGCAGAGGGATGAGACGCCGCATGTCGGGACCTCCCGAGGCAGAATTAGCCTTGACAGGCTGCTGAGGCCGGTGCCGGCCGAGTATATCGCTCGCCGTCCTGATTTGGTACGCTCGTTCAACCAATGAAGACTGCCAAGCTCGCCGCGATCATCCTCTTTCTCGGCCTCCTCATGCCGGCCCTCCTCGTCGCGCCCGGCTGCGGCGGCTCAGACCAGGCAGGCGGCACAACCGAACTGGGCCTCGACACCGTGGTACTCACGATCGACGATTCGCCGGTCTATTGGCCGGAGTTCCTGTACTGGCTGAGGTTCATCACCGGCTACTACGAGACCCAGAACGGCCTCGAGGGAATCTCCGACTGGACGGCTCAGGTCAACGGTGTCGCCCTGAAGGAGTTCTTCCTCTCCTCCGCCGTCGACTACGCGGGTAGGCACCGTGCCCTCGAGAAACATGCGGCCGACATGGGCATCGCCGTCACGCAGGCTCAGAGAGACGAGATGGCGCGATCGCGGGCCGAGAATGTGTCCGTCTATGGCAGCGAGAGCGAGTACCAGAGGATCATCCGGCAGACGTACGTGAGCGAAACGGTCTACAACTACCTGCTCGAGACCGGCTACCTGTCGCAGCAGATGTTCACCGCGCTCTATGGCGCCGGTGGCGAGAAGTGCTCCGACGCCGATGTCGACGCGTATGTTGCCGCCAAGGGCCTGCTCTGCGCCCGCTACGTATTTCTGTCGAACACGGGCACGGGCACGGCTCCTCTCGGTGCCGAAGAGAAAGCCGACAATCGTCGGCTGCTCGAGAGTCTGCTCGGTCGACTCGAGACCAGCGCCGATCCGGTGACGCTGTTCGCCGGATTCGTCACCCAGTACGGTCAAGACGCCCAAGCGTCGCCCTACGTCGACGGGGTGGTCTTCACGGCCTCCCAGAAGCCGGCGGAGTTCATGGCCGCTTTCGACGCACTCGAGGAGGGGCGGTGGAGTGGCGTGGTCGAGACCGATCAAGGCCTCTATCTGATCATGAGGTTGCCCCTCCGGGCCGACATGGTCGCCGACGTCGCCAAGCGCCTCTACATCACGATCGGGATGACC